>JANYHW010000183.1 GCA_025358885.1 Cytophagales bacterium
CCATTCAATCCGGTTGTTGAAAATGGAAAAATATATGGACTGGGGAGCAACGATGCCGGCGGCGCACTGGTATCGTTGATTGCAACCTTCCTCCATTTCTATGATCGGACGGACTTACCCTATAACCTCGTGTTGGCCGCCACAGCCGAAGAAGAGATTTCAGGTAAGAACGGCATTGAAAGCATTTGGTCCCGACTGCCTAAAATTGAATGTGCGATTGTGGGCGAGCCCACGTCGATCGAAGTAGCCATTGCTGAAAAGGGACTGCTGGTACTGGACTGCATCAGCCAGGGCAAAGCGGGTCATGCAGCAAGGGAGGAAGGCCAAAATGCGATTTACCTGGCCCTTCCTGATATTGAGTGGTTCAAAACTTTTCAGTTCCCCAAAATCTCGACTTCCCTCGGCAAAGTAAAAATGTCGGTCACCGTGATTCATGCAGGTCAAGCCCATAATCAGGTACCCTCTGAATGCTCTTTTACGGTAGACATCCGGGTGACAGATGTATATACGTTGGAGGAAGTACTAAACGTTGTGAAACAAAATGTGGTAAGCAAGATAACCCCTCGGTCACTCAGGTTGGGGCCTTCGGGAATTCCGGGGACTCACCCCCTGGTTAAGTCGGCTAAGAAAATTGGAATGAAATTGTATGGTTCGCCTACTACATCTGATCAGGCATTGATTCCTGTACCCTCCATTAAGATGGGTCCTGGGGATTCAGCGCGATCCCACACCGCCGATGAATGCATTTACCTGGCAGAAATCGAACAGGGCATCAGTGCATACATTCAGCTGATTGAAAACCTGTAAATTGTGGCCGGCTCCGATCCATCCCCAAAATGAAACCGGTAAACAGACTATGAAACTTTGGAAAAAAGATAAAGACGCTCTTCAGGCGGTGACAAACTTCACCACGGGCAGCGACTCTGATATCGATCTTTACCTCGCCCGTTTTGACATACTGGGCTCGCTTGCGCACGCTGCAATGCTTCAATCTATTGGGCTGTTGCAGAAAGATGAGCTCTCAGTTCTTTCAAAAGAGCTGCAAAGTATTCTTTCGGCCATTGACAAAGGAGAATTTAAGATTGAGGATGGAGTCGAAGACATTCACTCACAAGTCGAATGGATATTAACCCGAAAGCTAGGCGACGTAGGCAAGAAGATTCACAGTGGAAGGTCCCGCAATGACCAGGTGCTGGTGGATATCAAACTTTTCATCCGGGGAGAAATCAAGACAATTGTTGGAAGTGTTGAGCAACTTTTCGACGTGCTGATTTCCAAGAGCGAGGAACACAAGAGTTCGTTGCTGCCGGGGTATACACATTTGCAGTTGGCCATGCCTTCCTCCTTCGGACTCTGGTTTGGATCCTACGCCGAAGGCCTCGTGGATGACCTCATTACGCTGCACGCTGCATTTAAGGTTGTAAACAAAAATCCAT
Source organism: Cytophagales bacterium (assembly GCA_025358885.1). Classification (GTDB taxonomy): domain Bacteria; phylum Bacteroidota; class Bacteroidia; order Cytophagales; family Cyclobacteriaceae; genus ELB16-189. Next base: position 1,437 of record JANYHW010000183.1, read on the forward strand.
TGGGGTCAGGTGCGGGCTATGGTTCCTCTTTTCCCCTTAATCGAAAGATGACTACGGAGCTCCTTGGCTTTGACGACCTCAATCACAATGTTGTCTATGCCCAAATGGGGCGAGGAAAAATTGAGCGCATTGTAGCCTCTGCCATGGGTAATATTGCTGCCACCCTTGCCAAGTTATCGATGGATGCATGCCTTTATCTTAACCAGAACTTTGCCTTCATCAGCTTTCCGGAAGAACTCACAACAGGCTCCAGCATCATGCCGCACAAGAAGAATCCGGATGTGTTCGAATTGGTGCGGGCCAAATGCAATTCTCTGCAGGCATTACCGAATGAAATCATGATGGTTACTACAAACCTACCTTCAGGTTACCATCGCGATGTGCAGGTTCTGAAGGAGAAAATATTTCCTGCGTTTCGCACCCTGAACGATTGTTTGCAAATGGTCCACTTGATGTTGTCTAACATCCAGGTGAACAAGGATATTCTTGAGGACGATAAATACCGCTATCTCTTCAGTGTGGAGGAGGTGAATAAACTTGTCCTTCAGGGAGTACCCTTCCGTGACGCGTATAAACAAATCGGCCAGGACATCGAACAAGGAAAATTCAAGCATTCAAAGGAAGTTAAGCACACCCATGAAGGGAGTATTGGCAATCTTGGGAACGATCAGATCAGGAAGTCCATGACTGAAGTATTGAATAATTTTTCTTTTAAGAAGATTGACGATGCGCTGGCGAAATTAGAATCGCAACAATAAATACTTTTTTTTCGAAAAATTAGAAGATAGAAATATCTCTCTTGCCAATCAGGCAGAGGAAAGTGGGTTTGATACCTGCAGAAATCAGCGCCATCTTGAGGAAAGATTTATCTTGATCATTAATTTATAGATTGAAATATTCCTTGATTCCACTCAAGATCCTCTGAATGGCAAACGAGGCCAGAATGAGACCCATAACTTTACTGATAACAATAATCGCGGCCTCACCTACTTTCTCCTGAATCTTTCTGGCCATGAGAAGCAACAGGTAGGTAGCAGCCAGTACGAGCAAGACAATGAGCGTCGTAATAGCTTGCTGTCCGATGTCGTATTTGTGATTATCCGTCAACAACACGACTGCCGTGATCGCTCCGGGAGAAGCAATCGAAGGAATGGCGATTGGAAAAATCGTGACATGTTCATAGTCCTTGATCATATGCTTCCTGTCTGCCTTCGCCAAATACCATCGACAAGGCGAAAAGAAACAAAATGACGCCTCCCGAAATTTCAAAAGCAGACAGCGTGATGTGCATGGTCTCCATGATAATTTGACCTACAACAATAAAGAACACCAGAATGAATGCGGCCACCCAGGTTGCCTTCAGGGCAATTCTTTTCTTGGCAGCCTGATCAACCATCTTGGTAGCCTCCATAAACACAGGGATAGAACCCAGTGGATCGATCACCGCGATGAGGAAAATAAAGGTCTTTACAAATTCAAGCATCTGAATTTTGTAATTTTCAGCTTATCGGATCCAGCCAAAATAATCAATAATGACCCATTTTAATCTGCCATCAAATTAAAATTCTTTTGTAGAATTACAGATTGATCGACTGACATTGCCCACCATCATAAATTCCGGACCTATGTTAAAGAAAATCGGGTTCTCATGCCTCCAGATGATCTTTCTATCATCTGTTTTTTCATTGGCACAAAAAAATAGCCTCATGCCAGAGGCCAAGTCATTTGCGGGCAAAGCCCTATTTGCAGCTGCTGCCCCACCCCTGGTCCTTGCAAAAAGCGATAGCATTATTGCAACGATCAGAAGCAAATCAAAACAGACTGAAGATGATTATGTTGAAATCGGAAAACAGTTGGTGGCAACAGCCAGGTATAAGATGGCGGTGGAGGTATATTCCGAAGGATTGTTAAAATACCCCAATTCGTACAAACTACTCCGCAATCGTGGACACCGATACATCACCTTGCGGCAATTGGATCAGGCCATTGCTGACCTCAATAAAGCGGAGAAATTAATTCAAAAGGAGCCCGACGTCATGGAATATGGTATTGACGGAAAACCCACGGCCACTGTACGCCATCAGATTTGGTATCACATTGGTGTTTACTACTACCTCACAAGAGACTATGTTCAAGGCGGAAATGCATTCAAGAAAGCCCTTGAAACTGCTGGTGATCTAAAGAACGTATCCGGGGCCAGCGATTGGCTTTACAACTGCTATCAGCGCCAAGGCAAGAAAAAAGAAGCAGAGGAGGTTCTAAAGCCATTAACACCTGATACTGACACCGACCGGGAGAATGCTTACTTCCGGAGGATCATGCTTTACAAAGGCTTCATCAAGTCGGAACAACTTGTTGATGTCAATATGCCTCCGGAGAAGATGTCGGTGCAAGATGTTACCAAACTATACGGCCTGGCCAATTGGTATCGGTACAACGGAAACATCGAGAAGGCGAAGAGTCTTTGCGGTATCATCTTGCAATCCAATGCCTGGCCAGGGTTTGCCTACGCCGGTGCTGAGAAAGATCTTGAAAAATAGAACATGCAGCCTTCTGCCATTCTTTTTCTTATCCTTCTCATCACTGTGCTCAGTTATATCTTTGAGCAAGTGCTGGACTTCATAAACCTCAGGGCACACCGCAAAGACATTCCCGATGACATCGCGTTATTCTATGATCGCAATAAATATGTAAAATCGATAGACTACCACCGCGAACAAACGCGGTTTGGTTTTATCACGGCGGCTTTTGGATTCAGTCTGTCATTGCTCATGTTGATTTTCGGAGGCTTTGGCATGCTGGACACATGGCTTCGTCCTTTCTTCCAGGAGGATATTGTATTGGCCCTTGTATTTTTTGGCATTCTTGTTCTGACATCAGACATTCTTACCCTACCCTTCCAATGGCATTCCACTTTTGTGATCGAAGAGAAATTTGGTTTCAATAAAACGACCGCTAAGACATTCATTGTCGATAAATTGAAAGGTTACATGCTGGGTGCGCTCATCGGTGGCTCACTGATGGCCGCCTTGATCTATCTAATCAAGACCATCGGGCCCACATTTTGGATTTGGTTCGGAGGAATTGCAGCGATCATCGTTTTACTGATTAATATGTTCTACACTTCACTTTTCCTTCCGTTATTTAACAAGCTAACCCCTCTGCCTGACGGTGAACTAAAATCTGCCATTGAATCCTTTGCCGCCAGGATCAATTTTCCGTTGGACAATATTTTCGTCATGGATGGATCAAGGCGTTCAGCGAAAGCGAATGCGTTCTTCTCTGGTATTGGCCGTAAGAAGAAAATAGTACTGTACGACACACTGATTAATAATCACTCCCAGGCTGAGCTTGTGGCCGTCCTCGCTCATGAGGTCGGGCATTTCAAAAAGAAGCATGTTGTGTGGAGCTACGTTTTTTCCATGCTTCAGATATTTTTCATGCTTTTCATATTATCCTTGATGGTATTCAACAGAAACTTGTCCTTGTCCCTTGGTGGAAGTCAGCAAGCCATCCACCTCAACCTATTGGCCTTTGCCATTCTATTTACACCCTTCAGTGGCATCACCGGATTATTGATGAGCATAGTTAGCCGGAAGAATGAGTATGAAGCGGATGCATACGCAAGAGAAAACTATAGCGGCGAAGCCCTTGCCAATGCATTGAAGAAACTTTCTGTTGATAGCCTGAGCAATCTGTATCCACATCCGTGGTATGTGTTCTTTCATTATTCGCATCCTCCATTGTTAAGAAGACTTGAGGCAATCCAGTCCTGAAACAAGCCGCGACCTAACGAGGGTACGTTAAAAGTTTAATGAAATCAGTAAATTTTATCCGAATTATTTTGGTATTCCACAAGTGAGCGGTAACCTTGAAATATGAATTCATCCCGTTATGCGGTAATCGTGGGGAGTGGCAGCTACCTGCCGACGGAAATCATACCGAATAGCCACTTTCTTGCCCATAAATTCTTTGATACCAGAGGCACACAACTTGACAAATCCAACAAGGAAATTATTGACAAGTTTGAAGAGATTACCGGTATCCACGAAAGGCGTTACGTCACCAATGACCTGGTTGCCTCGGACATAGGGTTCTTTGCAGCGGAGCAAGCACTTAAGTCTTCCCATGTCGATAGGGAATCTCTGGACTACATCATTGTAGCACAAAACTTCGGCAACATTGCCCAGTGCAACCACCGTAGTGAGTGTATTCCATCTCTGGCCTCCAGGGTTAAGCAAAAACTCGGCATCAAGAATCCTAAGACGGTTGCATACGACATTCCGTTCGGGTGTGCAGGCTGGCTACAGGCTGTAATTCAAGCCAACTCTTTTATTAAGTCAGGAGAAGCCGAAAGGGTCCTTGTAATTGGAGCTGAAACCTTGTCGCGTACCGCCGACCCGCACGACCGTGACAGCATGATCTATTCAGATGGCGCCGGCGCTATTTTGCTGGAGGGAAAAATGAGTGATACCCCCGTTGGCATACTCTCGCACATCACCGAAACCTATGCCAACGGACACGCCTTCACCATCTACATGGGCAAGTCTAATGACCCCGGCCATGCTACAGGCGAAGTATTCCTCAAAATGCATGGACATAAGTTATATGAGTATGCGCTGAAGCTCGTGCCTAATGTGATCAAGGCAAGCATCGATAAAGCCGGGTTGACTTTTGAGGACATCAACATGCTTCTCATCCACCAGGCAAATCAGAAAATGGATGAAGCCATCTTCGAAAGACTGGCTGGACTATATGGCGTTTCAAACCCTCCAAAAGATATCATGCCCATGACCATCTCCTGGCTGGGGAACAGTTCTGTGGCAACGGTCCCAACACTCTATGATCTCGTCAGCAGGGGACAATTGGATAATTACCGGATCAAAAAGCGCGATGTTATCGTGTTTGCTGCCGTTGGTGCGGGCATCAATATTAATTCTTTGGTCTACAGGGTTCCGAATGACTGAGAAGTCATCCATATAAAACCCATTCGAACAAATCTCTATGTCAATTGCAGGTTGATATCTGTTTAGCGATATTACTGCGGTGACTTAATTTTGAAGCACGCCGCATGCCTCCCTCCAAACACCATAAGACTATTTTGATGGAGCAAACCATGCGTTGGTTTGGATCAACCGACCCTGTTAGTCTCCGGGACATCCGACAATCAGGCTGCAGCGGGGTTGTTACCTCATTGCATCATATTCCTGTCGGAGAAATCTGGCCTGTAGCAGAAATTCTCAAGCGAAAAAAGGAAGTGGAAGGTGCCGGTCTGACCTGGATGGTGATCGAAAGTCTGCCGGTGCATGAAGACATCAAAACACAATCACCTGGTTTCGAAAAATACATTGAACACTATGTCACAAATCTTCGCCACGTTGCCGCATGTGGCTTAAAAGTAGTTACATACAACTTCATGCCCATCCTGGATTGGATGAGGACGGATCCCGGTTACATTCTCCCGGATGGGAGCAAAGCCCTTCGGTTTGAAAAGTCTGCGTTTATTTCCTTTGATCTCTTCCTTCTAAAACGCCCCGATGCAGAAAAGGAATACACCAAAGAGGAAATCGACAACGCCAAGGTCAGGTTTCAAGGAATGAGTAATTCCGAAAAGGAAACACTTTATACAAATACCTTAATGGGGTTACCCGGAAGTGAAGAGCATTTTACAGAGGAATTGATTCTTAAATCACTGCACCAATACCGGGATATCGATTCAAAAAAATTGAAGCAACACCTGTTCTATTTTCTCCAACACGTTGTTCCGGTCGCCGAAGAACTGCGAATCAAGCTGGCCATCCACCCCGATGATCCTCCCTATCCAATCCTTGGACTTCCCCGGGTGGTGAGTACAGAACAAGACGCAAAAGAAATACTTGCGTCGATACCGTCTCCTGCTAATGGACTTTGCTTTTGCACAGGATCCTACGGTGTACGGCCAGACAACGATCTTCCCGGGATGGTCCGGCGCCTCGGTGATCATATTCATTTCCTGCACCTCCGCAATACCATACGAGATGCCGAAGGAAATTTTTATGAAGCTGATCACCTGGATGGTGATACCAACATGGCGCTGGTGGTGAAGGAAGTCTTGCAGTTGATGCAACGCACCGGGAATTCAATCCCGATGCGTCCCGATCATGGTCACCAAATGCTCGATGATCTGAAGAAAAAAACACAGCCGGGCTACTCCGCCATCGGCCGAATGAAAGGCCTTGCGGAACTGCGCGGGCTTGAGCTAGGAATCGCCACATTTGGAATCCACTGATGATCGATTGCGGACGTGCATGAGTCTTTATAATCCCTAAAGGTCTGCCCCACAGCCATTCAAATAATTTCTTAGGAACAGCGGTGAATGAGTCCGTTTATCCACTACCTTAAATTTTTGTTCACACATTTATACACTATTAACCCGATTAGACCTTGAAAAGAAGAGATTTTATTCAAGTTACCGGATTGGGCCTCGGAGGCCTGATGCTCCCACTCAATATGGCAGGGAACCAGATACCGGTAGAAGCATTTCTGGATTCACCGCTGGACACCAGTCAAAAAAAGCAGCTGGCTGACGTAGCCCTCAACAGCGCAAGAAGTGCAGGTGCAACTTATGCCGATGTGCGCATCGGTCGTTACCTGAATCAGTTCATCAATACCCGCGAAGCAAAGGTTCAGAACATCGTAAACCTGGAATCATTCGGTGTTGGTATTCGAGTTATTGTCAATGGCACCTGGGGATTTGCTGCCACCAATGAAGTAAATACCGACGGAGTAAAGAAAGCCACAGGCCGCGCCATTGCCATTGCGAAAGCAAATTCCAAATTCCAGAAAGATCCCGTGCAACTTGCTCCATCTTCATCCTATGGAGATGTGAGCTGGAAAACGCCCATTCAAAAAAATGCACTCGAAATTCCTGTTTCTGACAAAGTTAATCTGCTGCTTGCCACCAACGCCATTGCGTTGAAAAATGGCGCTGGATTTGCAGCTTCCAACTTGTTTCTCGTTAACGAGCAGAAATATTTTGCCTCGACTGAAGGGTCTTACATTGATCAGGATATACACCGTATCTGGCCCACCTTTAATATCACCGCCATTGACAAGGCTGCAGGAAAATTCAAAACACGCCAGGCCCTTAGTGCACCTATGGGCCTGGGGTATGAGTACATGGAGCCCAAGTCTGAGGACAAACTCGTTGGCGCCGCAGGGTTTCCCATGTATAAGAATAGTTATGACATGATCGAAGATGCAACGATTGCAGCACAGCAGGCCAAAGAAATGCTGAGTGCCAAGTCGGTGGAGCCCGGAAAATACTCTTTAGTGCTTGAACCCAACCACCTCGGCCTCACCATTCACGAATCTGTAGGTCATCCGCTTGAACTTGATCGCGTCTTAGGCTACGAAGCTAACTACGCAGGCACAAGTTTCGCCACACTGGACAAGTGGAAAACGGGTACGTTCAATTACGGCAGCAAACAGGTAAATATTTTCGCCGACAAGATTCAGCCAGGCTCCCTCGGTGCCGTTGGCTATGATGATGAGGGGATCAAATGTAAACGCTGGGATTTGATCAAAGATGGTATCCTGGTCAACTACCAGGCAATCCGCGACCAGGTGCATATCCTCGGACAAAAGGAATCCCATGGCTGTTGCTATTCGCAAAGCTGGAGCGATGTTCAATTTCAGCGAATGGCGAATGTTTCCCTGGCGCCCGGAAAAGATGCTTATTCAGTTCAGCAAATGGTGAAGGATGTAGAGAAGGGAATATTCATTGCGGGTCGGGGTTCCTATTCTATCGATCAGCAACGATATAACTTTCAGTTTGGAGGAACGGTCTTCTATGAAATCAAGAATGGTCAAATTGTGGGGATGCTGAACGACGTTGCCTATCAATCCAATACGCAGGAATTCTGGAACAGCTGCGTTAAAATCTGCGATGAGAAGGATTACCGGCTATTTGGTTCTTTCTTTGATGGAAAAGGCCAGCCCTCCCAGGTAAGTGCGGTATCCCATGGTAGTTCAACATCACGTTTCAATGATATCAATGTAATTAACACAGGCAGAACAATATAAATTATGAAGAGACGAGACTTTATTCAATTAGCAGGAATGGGCGCTGGAGCAATGATGTTGCCTATGCCCTCCTTCGCTCACGATGTAGACCCTGCGTACTTGCTCGATCCCGGAATGGATGTGAAGCAAAAAAAACAGTTGGCAGATGTGGCCTTGAACACAGCGAAGTCAAATGGGGCCACTTATGCGGATGTTCGCATTGGCCGATACCTCAACCAATTTGTAGTCACCCGTGAGAATAAAGTCCAGAACATCCGGAGCACGGAGTCATTCGGACTCGGCATCCGCGTTATTGCAAACGGCACCTGGGGCTTTGCCTCCACCAACGACTTAAGCCCGGACGGAATTAAGAAGACGGCAGAACGTGCAGTGGTCATTGCTAAGGCTGACTCAAAATTTCAAAAAGAACCAGTAAAGCTTGCGCCTGTGTCAAACTATGGGGAAGTTTCCTGGAATACACCCATTGTAAAAAATGGCTTTGAAGTGCCAATTAAAGACAAAGTAGATCTCTTGCTGAAGGCCAATGCCAAGGCAATGGAAAAGGGTGCAAGTTTTATTAATAGCCTCATCTTCCTTGTCAATGAACAGAAATATTTTGCCTCTACTGAAGGTTCTTACATTGACCAGGATATTCACCGTATCTGGCCAAATTTCAACCTTACCTTAATTGATCGTCAATCGGGTGGATTCAAAACCCGATCCGCCTTCAGCTCGCCTGTCGGAATGGGATACGAATACATGGACGGTTTGGCATCCGACAAGGTACAAGGTCCAGGAGGAATCACTCTATATAACAAGTCATACGACATGGTGGAGGATGCGTCCATGGCTGCAGAGCAGGCAAAACAAATGTTAACCGCCAAGTCTGTTGAGCCGGGCAAGTATGATCTGATGCTGGAACCTTCCCACTTGTGGCTCACGATCCACGAATCCGTGGGGCACCCCCTGGAGCTCGACCGGGTACTCGGATACGAAGCCAACTACGCCGGGACAAGCTTCGCCACGTTGGATAAATGGAAGACCAAGAATTTTAATTATGGCAGTAAGGCTGTCAACTTCCTTGCCGACAAGATTCAGCCTGGATCACTCGGTGCAGTCGGATACGATGATGAGGGTGTGAAGACGAAGAAATGGGAGCTCGTAAAAGATGGAATCCTGGTCAATTACCAGGCCATTCGCGATCAGGCCTACATCATCGGCGAAAAAGAATCGCATGGATGCTGTTATTCGCAAAGCTGGCGTGACGTGCAGTTCCAACGCATGGCGAACGTTTCTCTGGCAGCAGGCAAGACTCCCCTTACGCCTCAGCAAATGGTGAGCGGTATTGAGAAAGGAATTTACATTGTCAAAGACGGTTCATTCTCCATAGATCAGCAACGCTACAATTTCCAATTTGGAGGTGTTCTCTTCTTCGAAATCAAGAATGGCAAGATAGAAGGCATGTTAAAAGATGTTGCCTACCAGTCCAATACACAGGAGTTCTGGAATTCCTGCGTTCAGGTATGCGATGAAAGCGATTACCGGTTGAACGGCGCCTTCAATGACGGCAAGGGTCAGCCTGCTCAGTCGAATGCAGTATCTCACGGGTCTGCCACCGCCCGCTTTAATGGCGTAAACGTTATCAATACCGGCAGGACTATTTAGTTTGGATATCGAAACAGACAATTCTTAAAATCTTTAAATCGTAAATCAACATGGCAATATTTTCAAAAGAAGAAGCAAAAAAGATACTTGAGAAAGTTCTTAGCTACTCAAAGGCAGATGGTTGCGAGGCCAATCTCAATGGATCAAATGGAGGCAACATCCGGTATGCCCGGAATTCTGTTTCCACTGCCGGAGAAAGCAGTGATGTGACACTGGCTGTTCAATCCTATTACGGAAAAAAATCTGGCGTTGCCACCATCAATGAGTTTGATGACGCCTCACTTGAAAAGGTAGTGAGACGGGCTGAAGAACTCGCCCAGCTGGCACCCGAGAATCCGGAGTTTGTAGAGCCGCTCACGCAACAAGCCTATGGAGAATCCAAGACCTATGTAGAGGCTACCGCAAAGATCACCCCTGAATACCGGGCTCAAGCAGCAGCCAACAGCATCAACCCGGCCGCCGCCAAAGATGTGACCGCGGCAGGCTACCTCGAAGACAGCAACAACTTTACTTCGATGATGAACACCAAGGGGCTATTCGCCTATAATAAATCAACAGGCGTCACATTCACGGTAACCATGCGTTCGAACGATGGTACTGGTTCCGGTTGGGTTACAAGGGATTATAACGATGTAACCAAACTAGACACGGTTGAGGCATCAAACATTGCCATTGACAAAGCCCTGCAATCGCGGAATGCAAAGGCCATTGAACCTGGAAAGTACACCGTTATTCTTGAGCCTGCAGCGTCTGCTGAATTGCTGCGCAACATGCTCTTCGGCATGAACGCACGGACAGCAGATGAAGGTCGAAGCTTTATGTCAAAGAAGGGTGGCGGAACAAAAATGGGTGAGAAAATCATGGATGAGCGCGTCACCATTTACACTGATCCATGGAACGTTGAGGTCCCCGCCTCCCCCTGGACTGGAGATGGACAAGCCCGCAAGAAAATGGACATCATCAAGAATGGGGTTGTGAGCAATCTTTTTTATGACCGCTTCTGGGCCTCCAAACAAAATGTGGCCCCCGTTCCATTCCCCGGCAATGCCATCATGGAAGGCGGAACAGCTTCTGTCGAAGACATGATCAAGGATACCAAGAAGGGTATCCTGGTCACCCGTTTCTGGTACATTCGTTCTGTTGACCCTCAAACCCAATTGTACACAGGACTCACTCGAGACAGCACGTTCTTTATCGAAAACGGCAAGATCAAACACCCAGTGAAGAACTTCCGCTTCAATGAAAGTCCGGTGATCATGCTCAACAACCTTGAGACACTAGGCAAGCAAGTGAGGGTAAGCGTGGATGGGGGTCCCGGCGGTGGAGCCAATTTCCTTATTCCCTACATGAAATTACGTGATTTTACATTTACCAGCTTGTCGGACGCTGTGTAAAATTGCTCCCATTCAACCTGATAAATCCCCGACCATGGTTGGGGATTTTTTTTAGTCCGATTCCGAACATCTTTTTGGAAGGACTCCGTTAAAATGGTAATTATGTTTTACAACTTTTAGGTCCAACCCAACGTCTAATAACCATTAATCAAACCATCTAAACCCCATTCATTTGAAACGTAGAGATTTTATTTACCTGTCAGGCATGGGCGCTGCTGCAACCTTGTTGCCAGGAATCCCGGTGATGGGGCACCCCATTCATCCGGAGCGGGCGCTGGAGGTCATTGACCAGGCATGGAAGAAGCAAATGTCAGATGTTGCCTTGAATGCTGCCCGGAGCAATGGAGCTACGTACACGGATGTCAGAATCGGCCGTTACCTACAACAGTTTGTCGTAACCCGGGAAGACAAAGTGCAGAACATTGTGAACACCGAATCATTCGGCATGGGCATACGGGTGATTGCCAACGGAGGCTGGGGATTCGCAGCCACGGATAAATTGGACAAGGACAATGTGGCCAAAACCGCTGAGTTGGCAGTGGCCATCGCAAAAGAGAATTCCCGATTGCTCACCGAGCCCGTTAGGCTGGCGCCACAAAAAGGATATGGAGAAGTTACCTGGAAAGCACCCATTGAAAAAAATGCGTTTGCCGTACCTATAAAAGAGAAGGTTGACCTGTTGCTGAATGTAAACAGCGCCGCCATGAAGAGCGGAGCGGACTACGTCAACTCTATTTTGTTCATGGTAAACGAGCAAAAATATTTTGCATCTACCGATGGCACGTACGTGGACCAGGACATCCACCGCATTTGGCCCATTTTCTTTGTGACCAAAGTGGATAAAGAGTCAGGAAAATTTGAGACTCGCAATGCGCTGAGTGCGCCGATGGGTATGGGTTATGAGTATCTTGATGCAAGACCTCAGGACAAAATTCAAGGAGTGACCACCCTCTACCGCGGGAGATACGATATGCTCGAGGATGCCAAGGTTGCCGGTCAGCAGGTGGGTGAAAAAATAAAAGCCAAGTCAGTTGAGCCAGGAAAGTACGATCTTATCCTTGACCCCTCTCATTTGTGGCTCACCATCCACGAATCGGTTGGTCACCCCACCGAACTCGACAGGGTACTGGGTTACGAAGCGAATTACGCAGGTACCAGCTTCCTAACCCTTGATAAGTGGGAATCAAAAAAATTCAATTTCGGAAGCAAGATGGTAAACATCGTTGCCGACAAAACTCAAGTGGGTTCTCTTGGCGCGGTGGGTTATGACGATGAAGGCGTGAAGTGCGGCCAGTGGGACGTCATTAAAGACGGCATTCTGGTTAATTACCAGGTGATTCGCGACCAGGCACATATCCTTGGTCTTAACGCCTCGCAGGGTTGTTGCTATGCCGACAATTGGAGTAGTGTGCAGTTTCAACGCATGTCCAACATTTCATTACAACCTGGAAAGGATAAAAAAAGTGTGGATGATTTGATCAAGGGCGTTGAAAAAGGGATATACATCATAGGTGACGGATCATTTTCAATCGACCAGCAGCGATACAACTTCCAGTTCGGCGGTCAGTTGTTTTATGAGATCAAGAACGGCAAGATTACTAACATGCTCAATGACGTGGCGTACCAGTCCAATTCCCAGGAGTTCTGGAATTCCTGCGTGGCTATAGCTGATGCGGGTGATTATCGCCTTGGCGGATCCTTCTTTGATGGCAAGGGACAACCCGGCCAGGTAAGTGCGGTGTCTCACGGCTGCTCTACAAGCAGATTCAATGGCGTCAATGTAATTAACACCTCAAGAAAAATCGGATAACCCATGACAATCCTCACACAAGATGAAGCCCGGTCTTTAATGAAAAAAGTACTGGCCTATTCAAAAGCAGATGAATGTGAAGTGAACCTGAACGGTACTGACCGGGGCAACATCCGATATGCACGAAATGCTGTATCCACGAGCGGCAGGATCAGCCAAAGTACTTTGGTTGTTCAGTCTGCCTATGGAAAGAAGTCTGGCGTGGCCACCATTAACGAGTTTGATGACGCCTCTCTCGAAAAGGTCGTGCGCAGGGCGGAAGAACTCGCACAACTGGCACCTGAGAATCCTGAATATATGCCTGTGCTCGGACCTCAGAAGTATGCAGAACCCGTAACTTTTATTCAATCGACCGCGGACATTTCACCCCGGTGGAGAAGTGATGCCGTGGCTCAAAGTATACAAGTAGCCAAAGACAATAAGGTTGTTGCGGCAGGGTTTCTGGAAGACAATACGCGCTACGCCGCGATGATGAATTCAAAGGGCCTCTTCGCATATAACACGTCAACCAATATTGACTTTTCCATTACGGTTCGCACTGAAGATGGCAAGGGTTCAGGTTATGCAACCCGTGGGTATAATGATGTAACTAAACTGGATACGAAGGCCGTAACCAAGATTGCCACCGACAAGGCAGTATTGTCTGCATCAGCCAAGGCGATTGAACCCGGGAAGTACACGGTCATCCTTGAACCGACTGCAGCAGCCGTGCTTATAGAGCGAATTTTCTTCGGTCTGGATGCCCGGCAAGCTGATGAAGGCAGGAGCTTTCTAAGCTTACCAGGAGGCAAGACCCGCCTTGGAGAAAAACTGGTTGACGAGCGCATTAATGTTTATTCTGATCCTCTGAATCGTGAATTGCCGACCAGTACTTGGAATGGCGATGGCAGACCACAGGAAAAAATCAATTGGATCGAAAAGGGAGTCGTGAAAAATCTCACGTACTCCCGGTACTGGGCCGATAAGAAGGCGGTGAAGGCAATCCCTGGCCCGGATGGCGCTATCATGGAAGGTGGCACAAAAACCCTTGAAGAACTTATCCAGGGGACCAAGAAAGGAATATTGGTTACACGCCTTTATTATATCCGTGATGTTGATCCTCAGTCACTGTTGCTCACCGGGTTGACCCGCGACGGAACGTTCTACATCGAAAATGGAAAAATCCAGTATCCAGTGAAGAATTTTCGGTTTAATGAAAGTCCGGTAATCATGCTCAACAACCTGGAAGAGCTAGGCAAGCCCGAACGTACCGTTAGCGATGAGTCGAATGCAAATTACTTGTTACCACCGATGAAGATCAGGGACTTCACATTTACAAGTCTTTCTGATGCCGTATAGGCACCTGGCAGTTTCATTTAGGTGATAATCCCCGACCCCGTTCGGGGATTATCATTAAAAATCGTTTGACGGATGCACGAACAACCGATTGCTTTTCCGCTCATATAAATTTTCATGGTTAAAGGCGTCTATACGAAGAACTTGCGGGTCCAAATGCCTGACAACAATAAATTCTTTTTTACTCGACTTCAGTATGAATCAGGCGATTGGGATGTAGACCAACGGATGCCGGTGAACATCCTGAACTCTTTGATTGAGTACACCACGGTACCGGTAGAAACGAAAGAAAATATCATTCCGCTGGGCAGCGAGGAGATATTCCGTTGCCCCTTTTGCTATTTGAGCGGGCACAAGCTGGTAGAATTCACCCGCAAGGAGCGGGATAACTTTGAAAAATATGTACGCCAGGGTGGATTTGTATTTGCGGACGATTGCAACCACGACATCGATGGGCTCTTTGCCAAATCGTTTGAAGCGCAAATGGAACAAATTTTCGGCGCCAAATCCCTGCAGAAAATCCCAAACAACCATCCCCTCTATTCCACGTTCTTTCAATTTGACGGCCCTCCGACTACTTCGCAAGAACTCAATGGCTGGGGCGATGATATCGTGCACAACTATTTGAAAGCTGTGGAGATGAATGGTAAGATCGGTGTGTTATACAGTAACAAAGACTATGGGTGTGAGTGGGACTATGATTTCAGAAACAAGCGATTTTATAGAATTGATAATACCCGATTCAGCATCAACATCGTAATGTATGCACTAACAAGCTAGAACTGCACCAGCATGATGGATCAAAGAACGCACAGACCCGGAGGCGCAAAGTTAATTTCAGATAAAACATAGCTTTTAATCAAATGAATGACCTGCAAGCAACAGAAAGATCAGTCAAAGAATTGATCGATAAATTGACGGACCTGAAGAAAGAAATCGGGAAAGTGATTGTCGGTCAGGAGGAAATCATTGACCAATTACTCATTACGTTCCTGGCAGGCGGACATGCCCTGCTGGAGGGCGTGCCGGGTTTGGCTAAGACCCTCATGATTCGCACCCTGGCAGAAGCAATCAGTCTTCGGTTCAGGAGAATACAATTTACTCCGGACCTGATGCCCTCTGATATTATCGGAACCGAAATTCTGGAAGAAGATCATACCAGTGGCAAACGCATATTCAAATTCAACCGGGGTCCCATTTTCGCAAACATAATCCTCGCTGATGAGATCAACCGGACATCACCCAAAACACAGTCGGCCCTGTTGGAGGCTATGCAGGAATTTGAAGTGACCTATGCCGGCACCACCTATCCCCTGGAACGACCATTCTTTATTCTCGCCACGCAAAACCCCATCGAGCAATCCGGTACGTTCCCTCTTCCCGAGGCCCAATTGGACAGGTTCCTCTTGTATATAAAAGTTGGATACCCTACTGCCGAAGAAGAACGTTCCATTCTTG
>JANYHW010000190.1 GCA_025358885.1 Cytophagales bacterium
ATCGAATGGTGTCTGCAGGAGTGTAATAGGCCAGGAATAATTGTTCATTGGGTGAGGGTGTGAAAGCGCGATAGATGAGTATCAATGTGACAATGACTGCAGGTATGGCCACTTTCCAAACCGTACTTATCCTTACCATGAAGGGGATCCTGGCAGGTGGGAAGATGTGCTTCCGCAAATCCTGCCGGCCATATTGTTTAATGCCGTGGTGAAGGTCTTTAAACACTTTAGCCTGTTCTCTCAAATCCGGCTCCAGTTCAAGTCGTTGTTCAAAGGCCGACTTTTCCGGAGGTCCAAGCTGACCGGAAATGTATTTCTCAAGGTTATCAAAGTCTTGCTCTGTCATGTCAGGGATGGTACTGTTTGAGAAATAAGTCCTTCAGGCGCTGCATACATTTGAATTTCTGATTCTTGGCAGAATTTGAGTTTTTGTATCCGAATTTAACACCGATGTCCTCCAATGCCATTTTGTGATAATAATAGGCTACAATCAGGTCCTTGCAGGGTGGCCCCAATTTGTCGATGCATTTGATGACCAAGGCGGCCTGAACCTCAACCTCCATTTCATCCTCTTCGATTTCATGGATTGATTCCGTTCGGGTCAGCGCCTCAATTGAACTAGACCGCCCCGATACACGAATGTATTCCCTGATCTTATTCTTTCCGATGGCGAAAAGATAGGTCTTCCAGTTGCTGCTCAGGTCCAGGTTTCCGGAAATGACTTTTTCATAAAAAATAATGACTGTGTTTTGAAAGATCTCTTCTGCTTCCGTGTTGGGAAGGTTATACTGGGAGAAAGACCATTGCTGAAATTCCTTCTGTGTCTCCTTATAAATCCTTCTAAGTACCGAGTGGTCGCCTTGTTTAAGGGAATCAATGACGAATTGATTTTCAAGGGCCATAAGAGGTTAACGCCTTTATGCCATTAATTACACAATTTAGTTTAAGAAAACCTAGCTGGCTCAGGGCCGGAAGGCTAAAGAGTTCTGGGGATGGCGAGAATTTTCCCTGGTGTGTTTAACACCAGAAAAATTGCATTTCATCTGATATTTTACAACATTCATAGTTCAATTTATTCCCTATGACGCAGCCATTTCTTCCCGGTCAGATGATGGACTATCCCTTGACGATCGACCGCATCCTGGAGCACGCCAATCAATTGTATTCCTCGAAGCGGATTATTACTAAACAGGCGGATGGATCCTTTCATCAATACACCTACGCTGACCTATATAAAAGGGTAAAGCGATTGGGCAACGTGTTACATCGGTTGGGCGTCAGACCCGGCGACCGGGTGGCAACATTCTCCTGGAACAACTATCAGCACCTGGAATTGTATTATGGAATTCCCGGTGCAGGTGCCGTGTGTCACACCCTCAATATCCGGCTTTCAGCAGATCAGTTAATCTACATTATCAATCATGCGGAAGATAAATTGATTTTTGTTGATGCGTCGTTGGTTCCCATGCTGGAAGCCATAGCAGACAAAATCAAGGAGGTAAAGAATTTCATTATCCTGAACGCACCAACCGGGATGAAGACCAAGCTTCCTTACGTGTTGAACTATGAAGAGTTGTTGATGGGCACGAGTGAGGAATTTGAATGGCTTTCCACGGATGAATCCATGGCCATGGGGTTGTGTTACACCAGTGGTACCACGGGGCATCCGAAGGGAGTGTTGTATAGTCATCGCTCCATGTTCTTGCATACTTATGGAATCAACTTGGCCAATTGCTTTGGGTTTGTGTCATCGGATGTCGTTATGCCTGTCGTGCCACAGTTCCATGCCCAGGCATGGGGATTACCCTATGCTTGCGCCATGGTGGGCGCAGATATCGTCATGCCTGCCATGCACCTGGCCGCAGCACCGCTCGCCGACACCATTGAAAAAATGCATGTTTCTATTGCTGCCGGTGTGCCAACCCTGTGGACCGGATTGTACCAGGAACTGAAGGCCAACCCCAGAGACCTTTCAAAACTGAGGACCTTGATAGTAGGTGGGTCGGCGATGCCAAGATCCCTCATAGAGGCATTTGAAAAGGAGCTGAATGTGAAGGTAGTCCATGCCTGGGGAATGACCGAAATGTCTCCTGTGGGAACGGTTTCAAATCTTCAGGACAAGCACCTTGCACTTTCGAACGAAGAGAAATGGGACATCAAGGCAATGCAAGGGTACCCGGTGTCGGGTGTGGAAATCAGGATTGTAGACGAAGAAGGATTGATACTACCATGGGATGGTAAGTCTGTCGGTGAACTTCAGGTGCGCGGCCCATGGGTTGTAAAGCGCTATTTCAAACAAGATCCGGATACCGTTGCAGACAATTTTACAAAGGATGGTTGGTTTAAGACAGGTGATGTGGCATCAGTTTCTTCTGACGGTTACATGAAGATAACAGATCGTACGAAGGATCTTATTAAGAGTGGCGGAGAATGGATTTCGAGTGTGGAATTGGAAAATTCGTTGGTGGCCCATCCGAAGGTAAGGGAGGCAGCTGTGATTGCAGTCCCCGATGAGAAATGGGGCGAGCGTCCTTTGGCCATCGTGATTCATGCATCCCCCGATCACCCCGCTGATCGTGTTGAGCTGATGGACCACCTGGCAAAAAAGTTTGCGAAGATATGGTTGCCCGGGAAATTTGTATTTGTGACCGAAATACCAAAGACCAGTGTTGGAAAGATTGATAAAAAAGTTCTGCGTCAGCGTTATAAGGAAGGTACGTTGGTGTAGGGGGTCTTTTCCCTTTTTTTGAACTAGAGCTTGGGTGCCAACCAAAGAAAACCCATAGAAAAAAGGAAAGTTAGGTAAAAGAAAAAGAGTGGAATTGGTTTGAACTCCTTCGTCAACCCGGAACTTTGCATCGATTTGTTATCAGCGGCCATCGTATTTTCGCTGATCTGGTTTGCAAGCCTGAGTGCGTTCCATTCGCCATCCCCGGAAACGAAGTATGAATAGGTTGAGGTATCCCCTTTGATTGTGAATTCGTGCCAACCCTGCTTCCCCGCCCATATCCTGCCAAACCAGACATCATCAATTACGACATCTTCAATCAGGGGCACTTGTAAAGTGTCTGCCAATAATATGGGATGGTTACCTGACGATACCACCTCCACATCAAGTGGTTCATTGCCATAATAAGGAAAGAGCGTTTTGAGTTTGATGTGATTGGTTTCATTCAAGGGTCGTGCGCTACGCTCTATCAGTGGTGACCACAGTGACGCGTAGTCATCTGTTCTACCCTCTAGCTGCAGGCGGTATGTTTCACGCAATAACTGAAAGCCAATCTTACCGGCGCCGGAACACATATATCCAGACAAGACATTACCCTCATGGGTGAAAATGGCCTGAATCGCGGGTGCTGGCGCCACTTTCATGGAAAGCACAGGAATCGTCCGCAAAGCATTGGACATTCGGATCTGAACGGTGTCGTGCAGATTGTGCTCTGTCTTGATCGGCAAAAGAGGATTCATGGTTGCCCCGTCCTTAGGGACCTCATCCATCATGATGACCAAACCCAAACCGTTGTATATGGATTTTTCTAAAGTTTTCTTCTCCGATTCATTTAGTTCATTTAATGTGCGGCTATCAATG
>JANYHW010000214.1 GCA_025358885.1 Cytophagales bacterium
GGAAAAATATTTGAATGAAAGAAATTGTTTGGAGGCGAAGCCCGCCTTCGCCCCCGAAACGGGGGACTACGGCGGACGAAGATAAATCTGATGTTGAGTTATCTGTTTATTAAACCAAGTACAATTTCGGACATTGGTGGAGTGCCCCCACCGTAGTCCCGCCGGGAAAAATATTTGAATGAAAGAAATTGTTTGGAGGCGAAGCCCGCCTACGCCCTCCTTGCGGAGGGGCTACGGCGGGCAAAGGTGGAGCTGCAGGGAATCGAACCCTGGTCCAGAGAAGATAAATGCGTACGTTCTACATGCTTAGTTGACTTTGATTGTCGGGAGAAGCAAGGCAGGCAACAGCCAAACTCCTCCTTAGTTGCTGTTATCTCGACAACTGCGCGCAACACGCAACGGCCCAGTTCTGCTGATCGACACCGCATATCCGGCACCCGCAAAACAGAGGTACCGGGCGATGATGGCCTGCCGGATCTTATCCGGGCATAAGCTTACCTAACGTTAAGTCAGATTAAGCAGCCATGGCGTAAGTATTTTCGCCACGTAAATTGTGAGAGCAGTGTTCAAAGCTCTACCCTCATGAGCTTGCATGCTGGTGCACGGATTCACACATCCTGTCAAAACCGGTCAGCCCCAGGGGAATACAAGTAATCCTGCCTACGGCAGGCAGGCGGTAATAAGTGATCGTTAACCAGTGATCGGTAAATCGGTCATACTTCTTACCAATGTAATGACAAAAATAGGCTAAAATTGGTTCAGTTTGAGGGACAGGGGTGCCGGGAATGACCTATTACCCTGAACGGTATTGTATATTTTGCTAAATTAACCGCCTTGCTATTGTAAACTCTGCCTTATGGAAAAGAAATGCCTAATCATCATGCCGATGGGCGACCCGAACGGGTACACCCCCGGTCACTTTAGTAGGGTTTATCAGTATATCATGGTGCCGGCCTGCCGGCAGGCTGGCTTTAGCCCTGTGCGGGCCGATGATATGACCGTCAGCGAGACCACCCTGGATGTCATCAAGAATATCGTGGAGTGCGAACTGGTCATCAGCGACATTAGTTCAAAAGATGTCAATGCTCAATATGGATTTGCCCTTCGGCGCGGGATTAACCTCCCCGTGATTCTGATTAAGGACTCGAAGACAAGTATGGTCTTCGATATGAAGGAATTCGGTCTGATAGAATATGATGAGTCACTTAGGGTGGATACCGTGCAGAAAGAAGTAGAGACCCTTTCCAGTGCTCTTACCAAAGCCTTCGCTTCAAAAGACGTGGTCAATCCATTGCTTAGCCGCTTGGACATAAAGTCCGGGTCATCCATGGAGACATCGACATTACCTGAACCGGAAGTAACGTTGGAAGTTCCCAGGGAAAGCAAGAAGGAAGAAAGTCATTTGCCTGTCATTAGTCCTGTGCCCGATTACGTGGGGGATCCCATTACGCAGATCGAGGAAATGGATAAGATGAAGGTGGGCGATTTTCTTTTTCACAGAAACTACGGAAAGGGGGAAATAAGGTCAATCAGTAAGATGGCCAAAGACAAGGTTGCCAAGATCCAGTTTGAATCAGAATCAAAGATGCTGGTTTTGGGGATTTCTGGCATCTTCAGAAAGATCATCTAGCAACTTGTATCCTGAATCTATTGTAGTACTAACATTTTAGTGGCTATTTCCCGATCTCGTCCAATTTCTTTTTCGCGTTTTTATTATCAGGATTAATCGCCAATGACTTTTTGTAGTTGGCAATGGCCAACTCTTTGTCCCCATTCTTCATGCAGGCTTCGGCATAGCTGTCATAGACATTCGCGCTTTTTGGATATAGCAAAGTATTGACCTTGAAAAGATCTCTCCCCAATGCAAGTTTACCATCTCCCAGGAGATTGTATCCCTGCTGGTTCAGGTTGTCTTCGTTGATGGCATTGTCTGTTGGATCAGCTTTCAGCAGTGCCTGGTAACCTTTGATAGCCTTGTTGAAGTCGCCGGCGAGTAAATATTCATAGGGTACGCGTATGTCTGCAGACTCTTGTGGCCTGATGAACTCAGCAGGTTTATTAGTTTCCAAAATTACCAGGTTCAACTTCCCATCTGCCGGATTCACTTTGAATTGCACATGGCGGGTGTCTGTGAGGTTGATGTAGGTGCTGTCGGTAACCCTGAATAATTCATAAGGTGCTTTCGCCCTGAGATATTTCATAAACAACCTGTTCCCTTTACTGGTGACATAAAGGCTGCCGTCACTGAAATTGTGATAACGGCCCCGGAGTTCTTTGAATTTGGTTGTATCCATCGCCAATTTTTCATAGACGGGCATGTAGTTCGCCCAGTTGTATGCGCGGGCTACAGAGTTGATGACTTCCGATATGAATTCGGGGTGATTGGAGTTCGTCAGTACCACCACACCATATCCTTTGTCTTTGTGCGCCGTCATCTCGCTGGAGAAGCCTTCGTCCCAGCCGCCATGTCCAAAATAGATGTCATCCTTTTTCTTGTTTATGAACAAGCCGAGGCCTTCAAAGTCTGATACAAAAGGAGTAAGCATTTTTTCTGTCATGGCTTTCGAGATGACGAGCGTGCTTTTCCCTTGGACGGAATTCTGGACGTCGATTGCGAATTTGGCGAGGTCTTCCGCAGTCGTCCACAAACCTGCGGCGGCCATCTCAGGATAGGTATGATATTTTCCTTTCGTCATTGTTCCATCGGGTACATATCCGGTTGCGGCCTGTGGCAACTGAGCGGCAGTCAAGGGTTGCTCATACGAGCTATTATTCATTCCTAGTGGTTGGAGCACAAACTCTTTCATGATCTGCGGAAAGGGTTTCCCTTCGGTATCGATCAACATTTGTTGCATGATGCAGTAGCCACCGCCCGAGTAGCGGAAACTTTTCTCAGGCACTTTGTCGATGCGGATTGGCGGGGAGTTGGCTGGAGCTGTACCATCCAATACCTGAGGAGGGTTGGCACCGGAAGGTCAGAACTGTATCCAAAAAAGCCGTGGACCGTTACGCCACCGGTATGACTAAGCAGATGCTTGAGCGCAACTTTCTTTTCGGCGGTGAATTCATTATCGGGGAGTTTCCAGGACTTTAGATAGGTGTTCACATTTTCATCAAGGCTGATCTTGCCTTGTTCCACCTCGTGAAGGGCCCCATAGGCCGCTACAGGTTTGCTGATGGAACCTGCCTGAAACAAGGTTTGGTTGGTCACCGGTTCCTTGCTCTCTTTATTCATCACGCCATAGCTTTTTATCCAGTCGATCTTGTTGTCCTTGATTACGGCAATGGATACCCCCGGCACATCATACTTTGCCATTCGGGCTTCGATAGTCCATGTAGAGTCACCGACGAGGTAGACAGGACCGGTGAGGCCTGTTTCAACTTTCGTGATCAGCTCATTGGGGAGTTCAGGAGTCTTGGAGGTTGAGCAGGAAAGAAGCAGGGTAATGGAAACTAAGCAGGTAATGTTTTTCATAGGAGACAATTTTTACTATTCGAATTTATTTGCTTGTAGGTTTGATTAAGTGCAGGAATATGGTCATGAGGTTTACGAAGGAAGCACAAAGAGCTCGAAGCATATACGTATTAATCACTCACCGGTTTAATTGTTCCTTCTTTGCTTCGTTAACAATACTGGTAATGATTTCTTTTAAACCTGTCATAGGCTTACTTTTTATTTAGGCATTGTTGTATTGCTGATGAACGCCAGCCGCTTGCTGTCGGGAGACCAGGAGGGGGTGTTGATTGTGCCCTGGCCGCCGTAGACATAAGCGATGATTTTGGGTTGTCCTCCTCCGATGGGCATAAGGCGCAGGTAAACATGTTTGTAAAAAGGATGATCCTCCACCTTCACCTCCTCTTTCAAGAAGGAAATAAAAGCAATCCACTTCCCATCTGGTGAAATATGCGGAAACCAATCGTAGAATTCTGAATTCGTCACCGATTCCTGGTCACTTCCGGCAGGTTTCATCCTCCAGATTTGCATGGTACCGGAACGGCTCGAGTTGAAATATATATATCTGCCATCTGGTGTAAACTCAGGTCCGTCGTCGAGGCCATTGGCGCTGGTTAGTTGTATTTCCGGCCCACCGGAAGCAGGAATAGCATAAATATCAAACTTATCGTTTCGCTGTGCTGTAAAAACCAATTGCTTTCCATCCGGTGACCATCCATGAAGGTATGACGGACCGCGCGGTGTTACTTGTTTAGGTGTGCCCCCGGAGACGGGCACCGTATAAATGATGGAACCACCCAATGCCTGCACTCCACTGCTTAGACCCAGCATCTTTCCATCGAAGGACAGCACATGGTCATTGTTGTTATTCTTCACCTCATCAGTAGGAACGAGCGTGGGCTGACGGGTGCCGAGATCAAAACTGTAAATTAATCCCTCGCTGTTGTATAAAAGGCTCTTGCCATCGGGAGTCCAGTTTGGAGCTTGAAGCGACTTCGAAGATGTATATACAATTTCCCTCTTCCCGCTGGCTACTTCCAGAATTTCGATGGTGCTGCCCAGGTATTCCCGGTATTGCACCAACCCGGCATGGGCAGGTACTGTAATGCTCACATCACTAAATACGCCGGTCTCTGTCACGTCGGCATTGTGAGATCCGACGAATAATCCAACGTACACTTCTTCTCCCAATGAAATATCAGAAACCTGGACAGTGATGAATGGCTCTCCGAATTTGGCTGCCCTCATGGTGAATGAATTTCCAGTTCTTTCAAGTTGAATGATGTTTGCGTGGGTAACCAAAGATTTCATTTCCTCCGTGATTGCTCCTGGTGTTCTCCTGAACTGGAGCGAAGTTAGTCCGTCGCCATGAACCACGGCGTTTACATGTGCCGAGTTGCTTTCCAGTCCTGATCGCACCATCCAGCCTACTTTCCTGTGTTGTTCTACGCCACTCCATCCAACAAATTCTGCACGAGCATACAGGATGAAGTCACCTTTCATCTTTTTATATAGAAAATGAAACTCATCATGATCGAACCAGACGTTGTAACCCGCACCAGAAATAACGTATTGTTGGGTTTCCGGTATGTAAGTTGCCGTACCGGTTTTGACTTTGGTTCCGATGTCTATATGCCCATCAAAAATGCCGAGTTGCGCCTGTGAAAAGGTCGAAGAACAAAGGGCGGCAAAGAGCAGAGAAATGGTTGTCCGGCTGATCTTGTTCATAGAAGGTGTCTAATTCACCGGCAGCATCAGTGCCTTGTTTTTGATTCCATTCACATAGAACTGCATTTTGGAGAACCCATCGCGGCGCTCCACAGCAAAGAGGAGTGTGGGCTTGTTGGGAATACTTCCTTTGGTCCCCCGGGTAGATGTTACGTACACGTTGATTGCATCAGTACCAACCTCCACCTTTTCAACACCGAGTGTGGTTTGATAGTCGGTAGGCAGGCACACCATGGCCACCATGAAATTGATAATGAACTCGGGCTGTACCAATTGCTGTGTGGCGGATTTCTCGTACACAAAGTTCTTGTCTATATCTTCCTGACTTTCCAGGAGGATGAAATTGACCGTGTCTTGCATGGCCACGGAGTTCTTTACGCTGAATCCACCCAGCGGACTAAAGGCCAGGCTGATCGGTGCGGGATTGTCTGCCAGCTCCGCCGTGATGGATAGGCTGTCGGCAGTTGATGTCGATTCTGTCTTCTTCGTTGAACAAGCCCCAAGCACGAAGAGGACTCCAGTGAACAGCAAAATTGTTTTCATGGTATTCAGTGTTTTGGTTTTGTTTTTCTTCCGGTGGTAATCTTCGCCATGGTCTCCCTGATGGCTATTTTGGGCAAGGTATCTTTATTTGACTGCACATATTTTTTGATGAGCGCTTTATGGTGTTTAACTGCGCTCCGCAGGACCCATGAGATGGCCTTGGTGATCAGGATCTCTTTCCCTCCCTTCAGCCTGCTCACATTCTGCGTGGCAAGGGTGGCCAACTCCAAGTTCTCCCCCTTCCGAAGAGGCGAACAACAGAGGACAATGGATGCCCTGCGTTTATGAATGTTTGTACTCTTCGAAAACGCAACAAGAATTTTTTTCCAGACTGGAAAATTTGTCTGAATCTGTGCTGATGTGTATTTGCCCGTGCAAAGCGCGTCTACTTCAGCCCAACCTTCCAGGTGTTCAAGCCAATCGTCGAACACATGTGGGTCAAATTTCTGTTGGGGGGATTTAGAGAGGTCCAATAAAATGCCAGCCATG
Source organism: Cytophagales bacterium (assembly GCA_025358885.1). Classification (GTDB taxonomy): domain Bacteria; phylum Bacteroidota; class Bacteroidia; order Cytophagales; family Cyclobacteriaceae; genus ELB16-189. The sequence continues at coordinate 6,215 of JANYHW010000214.1, forward strand.
ATTTTTTCAGTATTGGATGGCGCATGGATAAGGCCGGTCAGCACATTTTTGAATTCGATGGCTGTTAATTCCCGGTGTACCCGCATCCATTCCCTGGCAATCTTTCGCAGGATTGGAATGCTGATCGGATAGCGAGGATGCGCTGTTCCCAGGTAACTGTTCAGGAATGTATGCTGGGTCGGCTTTCCTGCGTGCTTCCGAATTAGGTCAAGGATTTCGATATTCAGGGGCTGTGATTTCAAACAGATTTCTAATTTTGTACTGAAAGGTAAGTGGCGTAGTTTAAGGCTCAAAGGCTGAAAGCGAAAAGCAAGGAGCGAATTTCGAATACTTACTAATAGCCAGTTAAATACCCCCAAATGCACGAAAAACAAATTCATATTCTTATTGGCTGCGCCGACGCCCGCGACCTCAGTCAAGTCCAACTCGATGCAATAGATATCGTAGGGGGGGCTTTCAAGAAAAAGGGTATTGAAATAGAATACCATGTGGTGAGAGCTGCCGGCTCTTTTGTAACTCCCGACGTGGTGATGGACATCAAGCGAACCGTCGAGCAAGCCCAGCGGAACCTTACCGGGCCGACTCCAATAAAATATTTCGTGCACCTCCAAACCCATGGCCACCTCACGGAAGATTCCAATGATGCTTACATCAGCCATGTGCACGACCTGCATATCGTGGATGGCTCGCCGCTGAATTGCGGTATGTTGCACGCATCGGCCGTGGGTATCGAAATCGAACAGATGATTGTTGAAGAGAAACCAACCCTTGTATTGGACGGCGAGAATGTGGTCGTGGATAACGACACCAAGATCAAGTTACTACTGAAAGAACACTATGCCTATGATGGATACCTCGCAGGCGACTGGATATTCAGCATCGACTTGCTGAGAACCCACCCGCGTCATCAGAGGACGTTGCTGGAGAAGGCCATCGACAACGATTCTGAATTGAAAGTATTGGACATCAAGATCACATGCGGTATCATGGACTATTCCATACATTCCCTGATTCGTGTGGATGACGGTGATCCCGTTGTTCCATTCTGGGACCAGGTGCAGCAATATATCCGGGAGCATTCGGTGAATGAACGCACCAAACGCGAAGTGCTTATACACCAGTCACAAAAGCAAAAACCGTTGGCGGGCTTGCTGTGTATGAGTGATCCCCGTCAGTCGTCGAGGAACCTGGCGGCGGAGTACTACCTTCGCACGAAGGGGATTGCCTCGGGTGGTGAATACCTGCCCAACACTGTTTTTAATATGACGGGGAGTTCGTTTGACATTCCCTTTACACCTTTCGGTCCTTACGTGATTGCTGGATTCTTTTATGCTGTGAAACACCTGAAACTTACGGACCAGATGGTGATGGGTTATGACCAGGCCCAAACAGCAAGGATAATGCTAAAGATGAAGAATGACCCGATCATGAACATGATCGTGCGAAAATTCAATGTAAACCTTATGCCCGTCAATCATATTGATGTCGACCATGAATAAAATAATTGTATTCCTGTTTCTTTTCTGCGGTCTGTCGGCCGCTGCCCAACAAAGAAAATTTATCAACCCTGAAGGATTGAATAAACCGACCGGCTATACCCAGGTGGTTGTCGCAGGAGGGACCGTTTATATCTCCGGCCAGGTCTCGGTTGATACAAATGGACAAGTAGTAGGTAAGGGAGACTTGCGTGCCCAAGTTAGTAAGGTGTATTCAAACCTTAAAGTGTGCCTGGCAGCGGCCGGCGTTACTTTTTCGGATGTAATCAAAATGAATACCTACGTGGTAAACTTGAAACCGGAGGATGTTGCCGTGATCCGTGAAGTGAGGAAAGAATATCTTTCTGAAGACAATCCTCCGGCCAGCACCCTGGTAGGCGTATTCGCCCTCGTAAACCCAGATTTTCTCATCGAAATTGAGGTGATTGCAAGAACAAAACAGTAGACCAGTTTGGTCTTTGACCATTTCCTTTTCTCGTCGTATCAGTAATAGCAAATGACCTGATGCAATCGCCTGCAGAACTTGAACTGATCCGACGATCACAGGAAGGAGACCAGCAGGCTTTTAAAAAACTGGTGGAAATGCATCAGGCCTTGGCCTATGCCGTGGCATTCCGGTTCACCGGAATCAGGAGCGAAGCGGAAGATATAACCCAGGAAGCGTTTGTAAGAGTCTGGAAAAGCCTGGGAAAATACAGAGAAGGGATCAAGCTGAGCACATGGTTGTACAAGATAATCATGAACCTCTGCCTTGATTTCCAGAAATCTTCAAGGCATAAGCGCGACAGGATGACTGTGGAGGTGGGGTCAGCGGACCGGACTGAGGACGAAGGCAAAAGACAGGATGATGCCGAGATGGTGAGCGTTATCATTAAGTTAGCAAAGACTCTTCCAGAAAAGCAACAGATGGTGTTTGTGCTGCGTGACCTGGAAATGTTGCCTGTCGATGAAGTCTGTGAGGTTACAGGTATGAATGCGGGCAAAGTAAAGAGCAATCTCTACTATGCAAGGATGACCATTCGGGAAGGATTAACAAAGTACTTTGGCGAATTCATCAAACAGCTTTCAAGATGAGATGTGAAAACTTTGAAAAACAAATAGTTCTATGGCCGGAGCTCAATGCGGACGAGCGGGGTGAACTTGAGAAACACCTTGGTAGTTGCGCGTCATGCAAAACATATTTTGAATCGACGGCTCTTACAAGAGACAAGATACACGAGGTCGGAGGTATAAAGCCGATGTTGGCTGATCCAAATCGCATGACAACCGATATCATGAAGCGAATTGTAACTGGTAACAAACAAATTTTAGTAATTCATTCTCAAACTCTGCAATTGGCTCGATATGCCTTGGCGGCCGTTTCGGTTTTCTTTGTTTTCTTCCTGGGAATTGAATTGCTCCCTTTTGCCGAACAGCCCCAGGAGCAGACGCAGGTGGTTTCGAGGTCTATTGTCCTGGACAAAGGAAAATTCAAGGAAGCGCTGAGGAAGAGCAGGAGTAGCAATCTTCGATCGATGAAGGAATGTGTGGGTCCCTTTAATTTGAATAAAGTGGATGAGGCCTGCCTTAGGGAAAAGTTAGCATGGTCAAAGGTCTTTTAATGGAAATTAATTATTACAATTAACCCCAATTGCAATGAAGTCAAAACTGATCCAGGGTTTTCTGTTATTGTCGGCAATGATCCTCTTCATTTCCTGTGAGCATCCGATGGTGCTTGAAACGGAAGTACACGAAGACGGAAGCCTCACCCGAACCATCACGTTTGAAAAGGAAGATTCAACGGTGGCACTGAAAAATATCTTCGGGATAGATTCTATCAATGGCTGGGTAGTCACTTCGACACAACTCCCGGTGGAGAAAACCAAGGAAACCGGATCATCCAAAGTGCAATATCGGGTTCAGTTCAGGAAGAATTTTGGATCCGTTGATGACATGAACCATGAGTTGAATCCAGAGGCAGACACTCTCTTCAGGGTTAGGGCAACGTTCGAAAAGAAGTTCCGGTGGTTTTATACTTATATAAAATATTCAGAAACGATTTTACCGGTGAACCGATTTAAGAAAATAGATCCTTCAGATTATTTGAACCAGGAAGACTTCCAATTTATTGACCGGTTGCCGGCGGAAGGCAAGAGTATCTCCAAGGCCGACAGTCTGTATTTGCAGTTGCTCAACGTGAAGATTGGGGAGACCTACGCCAACATGGCAATCTTCAACGAAGAATTTGATATCCTGACCGAGCTGGTCGGGCGACAGCATCTTGACCAATGGCAGGACACCATCCTAAGAAAAAAAGAATATATCTACAACCACGTAGACAAGATGAAAGGTGAAGGTGATTTTGCGTTACAGATGGCCGACAGCTTGAAGATACCGCTTAAACGGGCTCAAGCCATTGCTGATTTAAAGGAACTTTCAAAAGGCCTTAATGACAGGGTGAGTTTTATGGGATTTGCCAATGATGGAAAATTCATCAACAGCATCACTATGCCATGGGATGTGATGGATACGAACGCCGACTCGGTTTCAGGCAATAAACTAGTGTGGAGGCCGCTGGTGACAAAATTCCTTTTCAGGGAATATGAAATGTATGCCGAGTCAAGGAGAATGAACGCGTGGGCATTGATAGTTTCGGCAGCCGTGGTGTTGCTTACGCTATTTGTGTGGAGGAGAAATGCGTGATTGATTGTTCGATGTTGTTCGTAAAAGCAAATCCTTGTGTAGCTGCCTTCTTGTCTTCAGAACCGCATGTTCCGGAATGAATAGAGGGCATTCTTTTCCATAGGTAATACACTCATTTACATGTGTAATTCGCCTATTTTTCTCTATTCGGGCACTTGTAATACGTTATTAAGAATAGCCGGCAGCTTTCTCGCGAACGGCTTTGATAAAGTGAGACTGCGCGCCTGTGTTCCGGGTGACGGTGCTGTCGGCCGATGATCTAAAGGATGAACCTAACGGTTACCGAAAGAGGGGCCAGATAATCATGAAAACAAGAACTAAAGTACTGAACCCTGTTATTGTACTGATGGTAGGGTTATTTTGTTCAATTGTATCCAACGGGCAGTCGCCAGCCGATAGCCTGGCCATGGAAGACGATCAAATTATAACAGCCATTGCACCATATCCCGCCGACATGCGCGCAGCGATTCTGGACGTTGCTCAATATCCTCAGGCGCTTGTGAAACTCGAACGGCTGCAGGCAAGAAGCAGCCAGTCGTTCCAGGATTTGGTGGAACCTCTTCCACGTGAAGAGCAGGAAAAACTTTATCAGGCATCCCGATTCCCTGCGACGGTCACTCAACTGGTCATGACGGGCCGTCAACATCCGGATAGGGTTAATGCATTCCTGAAAGATTTCCCTGATCAACTACAGAAACAATTGCTGGACGTATATAATAACCACTATGAAGAATTGATGAAGATGGACAGAATTTATCAGTCTTCGCAGGGAGCGGTTCAAACTCTGACTGACAAGTACCCGAAGTCCGTTCAGGAGAATTTTAATAAGATTCTTGCCAACCCTGATGTGATGACCTTGCTAACAGACCATATCAATCTTACGTTAAGTCTTGGCGACGCCTACAAATCCGACCCCAGTGGGGTAACGCAACAGCTTGACCAGATGAACAAGCAATTGACTGATCAGAGTGATAAAGACCTTAATGCCTATAAGGAGACGGTGGCCAAAGACCCGAAGCTCCAGGAAGAAATGAAGGGTGCGGCAAATGAATATGCGGAAGAAAACAATCAGTCCGAAGTTAATCCCAATTACATCGCCAACAGTACCTATGACAACTATCCATACCCCTATTGGTTCGGATATCCGTCTTGGTATGGAAGTCCGATGTGGTATCCACTTCCTTTTTACTATCAAACTGGATTTTACTATGGACCAGGAGGCGGAATGGTGATTGTGGGCATGCCATCTATGGGTTATTCGAATTGGTTCTTTAGACGCGGATACTTGAGGTACCCCGGTCTTTACAATTGCTACAACTCGTATTATAATTTACACCCACGCGGCATAGCCAATGTTTATCGGGGCTTTAATACTCCAGCCCGCAATTTTTATAACTATAGAAATTCAGGGAGCAATTACCGTTACAACAGCAACCGGGGACGCAGTAGCTACGGCCAGGGAAGAGATGGTTATTCAGGCAGTAGGACCACCCAAAGCAGTGGTTCGCGTATGAACCAAATGAACCTTCGCCAGGGGAATTTTAATAGCCAGGGAGTTCAACGTTATCATGCCACCACTTACCACAACATGGGTTGGCGGAGTATGAGCGGAGGTGGACGAGGTTTTAGTGGAGGTGGCCCAGTATTGGCGGCGGCGGCGGAAGAGGATTTAGTGGAGGAGGAAGAAGAGGGAGATGATAATCTGTGGGGATTTTCTTATCACTTTGTGTAGATTGACCTTTGGCGTCGCACCTGTATGAAAGAGTCACAATCCATCAACCGTCGGGATTTTATTCTTCAATCCACAGCTCTATTGTCAACTTCTTTAGTCACCATTCCTGACATTGCCGTCGCATCTCCGCGAAAGTATAAAATGGGGCTTCAACTCTTCACAGTGCGTGAACCCCTGGCAAATGATTTGACGGGTACAATTAAAAAGATTGCCTCCATCGGTTATGAGGATTGTGAAACATACGGTTACGACCCGACCGAAGGAGAGTACTATGGAGTAAAGGCATCAGCATTTAAGCAACTCCTGGCGGATCATCAAATGATCACCACCAGCGGTCACTATGATTTTACAAAGTTCTTCGATAAGCCTGTAGACGTCATGATGCGATATGTTGACCAATGCGTTGAAGGTGCTCACCTCCTGGGCCAGCGTTACATTACCTGGCCCTGGCTGGATCCTTCCTTCCGTACAATGGAGAACTTTCGGACACTCGCAGGAAAGTTGAACACCATCGGCGAACGGGTGAATAAGACTGGGCTGGGTTTTGCTTATCACAATCATGATTTTGAGTTTACAGATTATGGCGGTGAGAACGGATATGATATCATCATGAACGAAACGGATCCTTCCCTGGTAAAACTTCAGATGGATCTCTATTGGGTTATGCATTCATCCAAACTGTCGCCGAATGAATTGATCAAGCGTCAGCCCGGTCGGTTCGTTATGTGGCACATCAAAGATATGGACAAGGTATCGCGGGACTATTCAGAGCTGGGCAATGGCTCTATTGACTTCACCGTTATTTTGCCGGAGGCGTCCCGGGCGGGGCTTCAGTATTATTATATTGAACAGGGAGGTAACTTCGCAAAGAACCCCATCCAAAGCATTTCAGATAGTGCCTCCTATTTCAAACAGCACCTCGAAAAGTATCTGACATAATTCTCTTCGACGGTGTTTACGGCAATAGACTTATTTCTTTTCTGGTGATAAAAGTTTGAACAACATGGCCAGATACTGATCAGTTGTCTGGGCTCCACCGTTGCCAAGCGCATCATACGCCGCTAAAGATTTAGCCTCCTTCAGCTGCTCAAGTGATTTTCCCTGACGGATGGCGGCCTCGACAATACTTGTTGTTTCTTTTAACATGAACACATAGGCTGAAAGGTCCTTCATCGTCGCCAGCTCACCATGCCCGGGAATTACTTTGACATCCGGAGGAATCTCTTTCAGAATCGTTTCCAATGAAAGAATAAGTTGACGAATGTCACCACCTCCCTGGGTATACACGGCTGGAAACATGCCAAAGAAGAACATGTCCCCCAGGTGAATGACTTTTGACTTTGGGAAATAGATCATGGCATCACCGTCGGTGTGGCTGTTGGGAAAATGGATTGCCTGGATTTCTTCCCCGTTGAATTTAATGGAAAAGCGGTCGGAATAGGTAATGGTAGGCATCATCTCCGTTGTGGGGGATTGTTCTTTGTTGTTGCGGATTAATTGTTTCGCCACATTTTCATGGGCGACAATGAACGATGTTTTTCTCCATGCGGTGTTGCCTTCGATGTGGTCGCGGTGGAAGTGGGTGTTGAGCACCATGTGCACCGGTTTATCCGAAAGAGATTTTAGGGAGGCTTCCAGTTTGGGTGTCATCCAGACAAACATATCATCCACCAGCAGCACACCGTCTTCACCTACAGAGGCGGCAACATTACCACCCCCAAAGCCATCAACACAATCGAGGAAGTACACAGTCCCTCCGGCAAGGGATGTGCGAATTGAAATTCTGTCCCTATCTTCTGTTTGCGCGAAGATCGGAGAGAGGACAAGCAAACAGATGAAGGATGTACATGCAATATGTCGGATCCGCATAATGAGTATGAATTTGTTTGGAGATGATCAAGGGGTCGTATACAAGAATCAAAAATATTGATATCAGGCTGTCTTCGTCATAGCCCATGGAGCGGGATTTTCCGGATTAAGTTCAAGTCCATCGTGCGGGGGTACCCCCCCGCAGTGATGCAAGTGATGAGATCCATTCATGGAAGTTTCAATCTTTTGGAACACAAAAAATTTGTTAATTCATCCCATGGATCCAATCCTCCTCACCCCATCTCAAGCCCGAAAAATAATCCTCCATGCAGCAGGGTTATCGAAGCGCTCACAGTTTGGCAAAGGGAAGGAGGCTGTATTCAAGCTCATCGACCACCTTGGCTTCCTTCAGATTGATACTAACTATATTGTCGAGCGTGCACATCACCATGCACTCTTTTCTCGGGTACCTGACTATAAATCTGAATGGCTTGATCAGCTTCAGGAAGATGGAAGAATCTTCGAATTCTGGACCTATGCGGCAGGGTACATACCAATGCGCGACTTCCGTTTCTCGCTGCCCGTAAAATCGAGTTTTTTAACGGGGAGAAAACCATTAACACAGGCTGAAATGAACCTGATGCAGAAAGTACTTGACAGGATTTCGAGAGAAGGTCCCTTGATGGCACGCGACTTTGAGAACGACCGTGTGACAAAAAGTTTAGGATGGTGGGATTGGCGTCCATCAAAGCTTGCCCTCGAAAGGCTCCACAATGAAGGCAGTCTGATGACTTCCGGGAGAAGGGACTTTCAGAAAGTATATGATATCCCGGACAACATCGTGACGGGAGAAATTGATGCGACCATACCGACCACACGGGAATTCGCTCAACATATTATCCATGGTGCATTAAAAGCACTCGGGATTGCTTATTTCAAAGACATCGCATGGCGTGGTCGATATGCAAGAGATAACACAGTCAGGGAGGAGCTGGAAAAACTGGTGGAAACCGGCGAAGTCTGTAGGATAGAGATTACTGGATTGAAAGGTTCACCTCTCTACATGCATCCTGAGTATGTCAAACGAACCATCGATTTATCCGGTGATGCATTTATTCTATCGCCCTTTGACATATTGAATGTTTACAGGCATCGCCTGAGAAATTTCTTTGAATTTGACTATCAGGTTGAATGTTTCGTACCAAAGGCCAAGCGGAAATACGGATATTTTTCATTGCCCATCTTGATCGGTGACGCTTTTGTGGCGAGAATGGATTCGAAAGCTGACCGGAAAAAAGGGACACTGATAATTCACAATCTTCACTTTGAGTCGGTGAAATTGACCAAACCGATAGTTGGGAAGCTTTGTGATGCTATTCGCAACTTTGCAAAGTTCAACCAATGTGTAGGAATAGTTATTGGGAAATCTAATGATAAAGTGCTGCTGAAAACCATTCGGGAAGTGCTAGACCTCGCCTCGACGTACAATTAGCGCGGGGGCTGGTAAACGAGGTCGTTAGTTGGAAACCTCGCCCGTTAATGGAAACCTCACCCCCGACCCCTCTCCGGAAGTGGAGAGGGGAGAGATGAAAATCATCAGGGATTTTTTGGGTTAGAAATTTAAATGCAGGGAGGGCATGTAAGAAATTAGGGTAAGTACAACCTCACCCCCGGCCCCTCTCCTGAGGTGGAGAGGTCAAAAAAATAGAACATGAAATTACCCTTTCACCAAAATGCAAGTCCCAAAATTTTTGAAAATGCGCGTTTTCTAAAAGCGGTGCAGACGAAGGCAGAAGAGGTCTTATGGCGGAGAGTCAGAGCTCGAAAAGTGAATGGCTTCAAATTTAGAAGGCAACACCCCATAGATCATTATATTGTTGACTTCTATTGTCACGAATGCCGGTTGGTTGTCGAGGTTGACGGCAAAATCCATGAACAAAATGACAATCCCGATTATGACAAATACAGAACTCAGGTTTTGAGTAATGCAGGATTAACAGTTATTCGATTTACCAATGATCAAGTATTGCGAAATACTGATTTTGTTCTGAACGAAATCAGGAAACACCTCACCTCACCCCCGGCCCCTCTCCGGGGCGGAGAGGGGGGAGTAGTCTGAAAGATTCGAACCTTCAACAATATCTATTTCTGATTTTCCAACAATAAAGGGGAATCGAGAGTCCTTTTACTTTTAGATCTACTTGAGAGGGATTGTCACCATCTGCGTCCCGGTGGTTCGAAATACGAACAGACGCTTGTGGTCGATCTGGGCGAGAATCTCCAGTTGATCGGGCGTGACACGAACAGCTTCGAAGGTCACGGCAGATCCAAACGCGCCATCACCAACATAGTTGTCGGCTGTAAATATGCCGCGCCTGGGGTCAACATTAATGACCAAGCCGATGTTCATGTTTTCACAAATATCCTGAACACTGCCGACGAGGGTAACCCTCACCCCCGGCCCCTCTCCGGGGCGGAGAGGGGGGAGTAGTCTGAAAGATTCGAACCTTCAACAATATCTATTTCTGATTTTCCAACAATAAAGGGGAATCGAGAGTCCTTTACTTTTAGATCTACTTGATAGGGATTGTCACCTTCTGTGTCCCGGTGGTTCGAAATACGAACAGACGCTTGTGGTCGATCTGGGCGAGAATCTCCAGTTGATCGGGCGTGACACGAACAGCTTCGAAGGTCACGGCAGATCCAAACGCGCCATCACCGACATAATTGACGGCTGTAAATATGCCGCGCCTGGGGTCAATATTAATAACTAAACCAGTGGTCATGTTTTCCCGAATATCCTGAACACTGCCTACGAGGTAAGCAAGGGTCGAGTCCGCTGCCAGGTCAAAGAGGTGAACGTCGTCGCCTTGTACACCTTGTGTTGTCAGGTATTTCAATTTCCCCGTGTGGGCATCCAAACTCGCCAGACGCACTCTGGCATTGCTGTCGTTTGCGATCCGGTAGCAAGTGAACACCTCCTGATGTGCGCTATCGAGGGTCATAAAAATCTCTGACTCGGTCGGAGAGTATCGGTCGATTTTTTCAAAAATGGGAGTCGTCCATTGCAGAGACCGATCGCGCATGGCATAACATCGTATCTGCACTTTCGCAATCTCCTTGCATGCTGGGGAATGACAATCAACCACAAACAATAACGAATCCATCCTCAGCACACGGGTAAATGCATGGTGACTCGTATCGGGTAAAAATGATTTTAGCGGAATTTGCTCCGCCTTTTGCACGGGAATAAATTTTTCATGGGCGTCCTCGTCTGCCGGAGTTTCGATGTATCCCGGAATGGATGTCCTTTCAACATGGAAGGGCAGCTTGGCGCTGTTCAGCATGGAATAATAAACCAGGTGTACCAGTCGGGTGGAGGTCAGCCCATACATGGTCAACTCGAAGCCAATGATCAGTGGGATGAGCAGACTTGTCCGCCAATTGTGGGCGTAAATGCGGATCAACGCATAGAGGAGGTAGACGACGTTGGTCAAGATGCCAACAAGAGGAATGACGTTCCCCTCGCCTAACGCGCCGTCGGGAATGAATACCCCTATCGCCTGAAAAATGAATTGGAGGAAAACGGAATGTCCAACCAGGTACAGGCTTACGGTGCCAACGGCAGGAGAATTTCGCCGTCGGAAGAAGGCTATAAGCAGTGCTACGTAGATGCCCAATCCGTGCAGGATAAGCCGC
>JANYHW010000035.1 GCA_025358885.1 Cytophagales bacterium
CTCTTACAGCAATTCAAACTACACTTTATTGGTAACGATTGTCGAGCGCCTCTCTCATGAAACACTTGCCCAATTTACGAGGACCCGGTTTTTTGAACCGCTTGGAATGGCACACACCCAATGGCGCAATAACTTCCGGGAGGTGATCGCCAACCGGGCAGTTGCCTATTCAAAATCAGGCGAAGTATTCCAACAGGAGATGCCCTTCGAAAATATTTACGGTCATGGTGGCCTCCTCACCACCACCGGAGATCTCCTCACCTGGAACAAGATACTGGTGACCAATGCCATTGGTGGTAATGACTTTAGCAAAAGGAGAACGTTGAAGGGAAAACTCAACAACGGAAGCGAAATCAATTATGGAGCAGGACTATTCATCGACGAATACAATGGTTATAAAGAGATCAATCACAGTGGGGCCACAGCGGCTTACCGGGGCTGGCTGGCATACTACCCTCAAAAGAAATTATCGGTAGCCATCTTAAGCAATGATGGAAGTTTCTCTCCGGCCACCGTAGGTCGACAGGTTGCAGAAATTTTCATGGGGAAGGACAACAAGGTAATACCTCCTCCTCACCACCCGATCAATACTTCCGCGACAGATATGAAGCGGTATGAAGGCATCTACAAAAGCAACCGCGGCTGGGTTATCACTTTCACGGTCACGCAAGAGAAAGTCTATTTTGGGTCGGTTCCCCTGATCCCGCTGCACAAGGACACCCTCTTCAACAATGGTACCCGGTATATCTATTCCAACTCCAATCAATTGCTTTTGCAGAACGGGACAGACACCAGCTACTATATCAGAAAGAATGAACCCCAATTGAATCCCACCTTTATCCGCGAACTGACGGGCGACTATTACTCTGAAGATGCCGATGTTACATTTACGGTATTGGTGGACGAAGCAATGCATAGTGTAACCATTCGTAGGAATGCTGAAAGTCCATTCAGTTTGAGACCGGTCTACCTTGATGGCTTCATGACCACTGATAATGAACTGTATGAATTCAGGCGCGACAAGAAGGGAAAAGTGAACGATTTCACGGTGGGTTTACAGCGGGCAGAGCGGATACCATTCAAAAGGATCGAAAAGAAGAAATGAAACGAACGATTAACTTCGGCATCCTCGGTCCTGGAAAAATCGCTCATCGTTTTGCGGCTGCCTTTGAGTATGTGCCCGAAGCAAAGGTATACGCTGTTGCTTCCCGGGATGCTGAGAAAGGGAAAGATTTTGCACAGACCTATGGCGTCGGAAAATGCTATAGCTCCTATGAGGAACTGGTGGCAGATCCACAAGTTGACGTGATCTATATCTCTACGCCTCATCCATTCCATTATTCACAGACCTTGTTGTGCTTGAAACATGGCAAGCCTGTGTTATGCGAAAAACCCATGGCCATCAATTTCCGGCAGGCCTCAGCGATGATCGACCTGGCAAGACAACAAAAGGTTTTCTTTATGGAAGGGATGTGGTCTCGTTTCTTTCCGGCCACGCACAAAGCATTGGAGTTAATTCAATCCGGTGCGATCGGTGAAGTAAAATACCTCACCGCGGACTTTGGATTTGCTGCGCCTGTCAACCTGGAAAACCGTGTATATAAAATGTCCCTGGGTGGTGGGGCACAATTGGATGTGGGGGTGTATCCCATGTTCCTTGCATTGCTCGTTCTTGGCAAGCCAAAAGAAATCAAATCCTTTAGTGAGTTGGCGAGTACAGGGGCCGATACCACAACAAGTGCCCTTATGGGCTATGAAAATGGTGCCATAGCCCATATACTTTCCTCCATAGTCACCGATTCTCCAAAAGACGCCATCATCATGGGCACGCTGGGTCGGGTCACTCTTCACGCCCCCTGGCATAAGTCTCAACAAGTTTCATTGAGGATGAACTCAGGAGAGGCGACTGACCATTCCTTTCCTCACTCCGGAAACGGTTTTGAATTTCAGGTTGAGGAGGTCGTGAAATGCCTGAAGGAGAATAAACTGGAGAGTAACCTGATGCCTCACCACTTCAGCCTCCTAATGGCAGAGGTAAGTGATGAAATCAGGCGACAAGGAGGAATACGATACGCCGAGGACATGGCCTAGGTCACAAACACGGGTCTTGTTTCGATGGCCCGAGCTGTTGCTTCCATTACTTCGAAGCCACTTTCGGCCATACTGTTTTGAGTATCCAGGGTTGGGTTTACCTCAGCAATCTCCCACGCACAAAGTTTTGGGCTTTTTGCAAGTTCCACATTCAGAATTTTTGCCTCTTCGACAGTAAGCCCATTGGGCACCGGTGTACCCGTTCCGCGGGAAATGCGGCTATCCATGCTGTCAACATCAAAGGAGACATAGATCAGGTCGCAGTGGTCAAGAAGCTTTAGTGCCTCCTGGGCAACTGCGGAAGGCCCAAGTTTTTTCACTTCGTCAGCACTGAAATTAGGGATTCCGTATTTGTTGATAATGTAGTTTTCGGCTTTCTCCAGGTCACGCACAGAAATAAATACAAGGTCCTCAGGATAAATCTTGGCCCCTGGAATCCCAACATTCATGATCTGTTCCCAGTACTCCATGGTCTCCCCTTTGGGATCATTGACTTTACATTCAAGGTTGTCCATATCACAGGCCATGGCCAGAGTCATCCCGTGCATGTTGCCGGATGGCGTGGTATAAGGAGAGTGAAAATCAGCGTGGGCGTCTATCCACACAACGCCAAGCCGCTTTTTGGGATGTGCTTTCTTGATTCCCGCAATGGTGCCGTAGGCAGTGCTGTGGTCACCGGCCATGATCAGCGGGAAGAAATCGTCCCAGATTTGCTCGTAGACCTCAAGGCATACCCGTTCCTCCATGATGAGCACACCGTCGATGAATTTAGCATAGGCGTGTTCCGCACTATTGAAGAGAAGTTCATTGACGTTCTCGACTTCTATGCTTTCATTTTCCCTGAAAAAATTTGATTTCGCATCCAGGCTGGCTATTTTCATAGCCTCCACGCCCAGACTGGCGCCGCGCGTACCGGCTCCGATCTCGGATTTTACCTGGATGATTTTTATTTTCTCGCTCACAAAGACAACGGTTAACAAAAGACAAGGGAAGTATTACGACGATGGCAGGAAATCAATTCTGCCTCACAGGTCCGGCAAAGGGTGTGCGGGGGGAAAAGAAATAAAATATGGATAGAGGACCATACCGTTAATTGTATTGCAAAGATGGCAAATTTATCCCAATATTGCGTTTTTTAGGGATAATCCACCCTGCTGCTGTTTAAACCCATGAATGTGAAATGAAGAGCTACCGTGAACTCATCGAACAAACCTTTGAATTTCCCCAAGAAGAGTTTAAGGTTTGGGAACACGAGTTACTTTTCAATGACGTCCCCCTCATGGACATCATCAAGGAATATGGCACGCCGCTCAAGCTTACCTACCTTCCCCGCATCAGTGAGAACATTCGTTTTGTTCAAGCGACGTTCAACAATGCCATGGAGCGGTTCAAGTACAATGGAAAATACACGTATTGTTATTGCACAAAATCCTCTCACTTCTCCTTTGTACTCGAAGAGGCGCTGAAGAACAATGTACACATAGAAACATCTTCTGCATTTGACATCAACATCGTGCGATCACTGTTTGAACGGGAAAAAATCACCAAAGAAACCTACGTTCTTTGCAATGGTTTCAAGATGTCTCCGTACACAGAGAATATTTCCAGCCTCCTCAACGATGGGTTTATCAATTGCGTACCCTTGCTGGACACCTTGGGTGAAATAGATGTGTATGAACAGAAAGTAAGCGTCCCGTACCAGGTAGGCATACGGGTCGCATCTGACGAAGAACCAAAATTTGAGTTTTATACCTCTCGCCTCGGTATCCGCTACAGTGATATTGTGCCATTGTTCAAAGAGAAGATCGCGACAAGCCAGAAGGCATCACTGAAAATGTTGCATTTCTTTATCAACACGGGCATTAAGGACACTGCTTACTACTGGAGTGAGTTGAGCCGATTTATTTTCAAGTATTGCGAACTGAGGAAAATCTGTGAGACGCTGGATTCAATTGACATTGGAGGCGGTTTCCCCATCAAAACGTCCCTCAACTTCAGTTATGACTATAAGTACATGATCGAGCAGATTGTTGAAAACATCAAATGGATCTGTGACAAGAATAATGTGCCTGTTCCCAACATTTTCACTGAATTCGGAAGCTATACTGTTGGAGAGAGCGGTGCTATTCTGTATTCTATGGTGGACCAGAAATTACAAAATGACAAGGAGCTTTGGTACATGATTGATGGGTCGTTCATCACACAAATGCCAGATGCCTGGGGCCTTAACCAGAAATATATTCTACTTGCCGTAAACAAATGGGACGACCCCTATCACAAAGTGAACATAGGGGGTCTCACCTGCGACAGTATGGATTATTATAATTCAGAGGCACACATCGGCGAGGTCTTTCTACCAATGATCAACGATGAGGAACGACTCTATATCGGATTCTTCCACACAGGCGCTTATCAGGAGTCGTTGGGAGGCTACGGTGGCATCCAGCATTGCCTGGTGCCAGCCCCGAAACATGTGCTGGTGTCAAGAAACGATGAAGGCGAAATTACCACCCAACTTTTTGCGCCGGAACAAAACAGTGACAGTATGATGAAGGTCCTCGGTTACGCCAAAAAATCCATACCTGCCAGCCATTAGATAAAAAAAGCACCAGCCTTTCGGCCGGCGCTTGATTTTGTTATTCGGGGAAATCAGAATCGCCCCTTCACTTCTTTGAAATCGGATGGAATGGTGAAGTCAGCGGCGTTCTGGCTCTCACGCTTGATCTCGGTTACCTCCATCACCATATTGCCTTCCTTCATGGAGCTTTCTATTTTGAGTGGAACTCCGTCGATGCCTGCAGGCAGCATAGGACGACCGCCCTGCCCTACCCTCTGACTTTGCAAACTTTTCATGTCCATGTCCTTGATGTCTGTTGTTGTCCAGTACGCCTGGGTAACGGCAGTACCTGCCTCCGTATACTCAGCCAGGTACTTGGTGGCGGTGTATCCAAGAATCTTAGCAGTTTCTGATGTCTTGGTGACCTTGGCCGCTGCCGCATTGGGGTTTCCACCCTGTCCTTCACCACCCTGCATTACCGTATAGGTCTTATTGGTATGGTCCAATCGCACACTTTGGTTCTTGTCTTTCATATGAAGAACCTCCATGCCATCCATCATGCCACCATCCATTTTGGTAAGGGTGTTATTTCCCTTGATTTTCATGATCATTCCCTTTGGCATCATGGAGTTTGGGTCTCCGCCGGCCTGCATTTTCATCATGCTTTCCATTTGGGCCTTCATTTGGGGGTTAGACTCCATCATTGCCTTGAATTGAGGATCGTTCATCTTATCCTGCATCTCCTTCATTTTGGCCTGCGTAGCGGGGTCATTCATTTTTTTCTGTGCCTCTTCCATCTTGGCCTTCGTTTTAGGATCGGTGATTTCCATTTTCATAGACCATTTCACGGTTCCTTCAAAGCCCTGACTGTGGCTTTCGAACACAACAAAGAGGAGTGCCAGTGCAGCAAGTTTTTTCATAGTTTTTAGTTTTCTGTGATCGTGGCAAAAATTTAGCCAGAAATTATATTTCAAATATCACTTTTTTAACCAAAGGACACAATACAATTCCAGGAATAGGCTTTTATCATTTTCGTAATTCACAAGTTTTCTTAACTTCAATCATCATTACGATCCCACCTTAAACGTCACTGCCATGAAAATCTATGACGAAAAACACATCAAAAACATAGCCTTGCTGGGGGCGCCCAAATCCGGCAAGACATTGCTTGCTGAAGATATGCTGTTTGAAGCCGGAATTACTCACCGACGAGGCACCATCGAAGGAAAGAACACTGTCTCTGATTATCACGAGATCGAACAGGAACGAGGTAACTCGGTATTTGCCACATGCCTCCACACGGAATGGCGCGATTACAAGATCAACATTATCGATACCCCCGGCTTTGACGATTTTGGGGGTGAAATGATTGCTTCGTTGCGCGTGGCCGATACGTGTGTGGTCGTAATCAATGCACAACATGGCGTGGAGGTGAGCACTGACCTCATTTGGAATTATGTCGACCGCTTCCAAAAGCCGGTCATTTTTGCCATCAACCAGGTGGACCATCCCAAATCTGATTTTGAGTCCGCTCTGTTATCGCTTCAAAAAAGGTTTGGCGCTGCCGTAACCCAAGTGCAATATCCGCTGAACCAGGGCGAAGGATTCAATGCCATCATCGATTTGTTAAAAATGGTGATGTATAAATTTCCGACAGAAGGAGGAAAACCCAAGAAACTGCCGATTCCTGAAAATGAAAAAGAGAGAGCGGATCAACTCCATAATGCCCTCGTGGAGAAAGCTGCGGAGAACGATGAAAAATTGATGGAGAAATATTTTGAAGCCGGAACGTTGGACGAGGATGAAATGAGAACGGGCTTGAAACTAGGTATGATCCATCACGATGTCTTCCCTGTCTTTTGCATGAGCGCAAAAAAGAATATGGGCAGTGGTCGCATGATGGGTTTCATCGACAACGTGGCCCCAACGCCCGGTGAGGCAAAACCTGAAATGACAACGGCAGGAAAGGAAATTGAATTCGATCCCACAAAAGCAGCTGCTCTTTTTGTATTCAAATCCCACATCGAACCAAACCTGGGAAGGCTTTCATTCTTTAAAGTAATCTCCGGAGTAGTCACCTCAACTTCCGAGCTCGTTAACAGCGACACCAATGCAGTAGAACGATTCCATCAACTTTATATCATGGATGGCAAGAATCGACAGCCCGTGGATAAACTGGTGGCCGGAGATATTGGCGCCACACTAAAACTCAAGGAAACATATACCAATCAAACTTTGCATGCCAAAGGATTTGATGTCACGATTGCACCCATTGAATTTCCGGAACCACGCATACGCACGGCTGTTATTGCACACAGTAAGAATGATGACGAGAAAATAGGTGAGGTACTTCAAAAGATCCACCAGGAAGACCCCACGTTGCTGGTGGAGTATTCACGCGAACTGAAACAACTGTTGATCTCGGGTCAGGGCGAGTTGCATTTAACCGTATGCAAATGGTTCCTGGAGAAAATGTACAACCTTCATGTTGATTTTGTGAGCCCGCGTATTTCGTACCGCGAGACGATACGTAAGAATGCCAGTGCCAGCTACCGACACAAAAAACAATCAGGAGGTGCAGGGCAATTTGGCGAGGTGTACATGAAAATTGAACCCTATGTAGAGGGCATGCCCGAGCCAACAGAGTTCAGTGTGCGGGGCAAGGAAGTCATTGATCTTGAGTGGGGAGGAAAATTGGTGTTTTATAATTGCATCGTTGGAGGTGTCATTGACACCCGTTTTATTCCGTCCATACTCAAAGGCGTGATGGAAAAAATGGAAGAGGGACCCATCACAGGATCCTATGTGCGCGACGTGCGGGTGATGGTTCACGATGGAAAAATGCACCCTGTAGATTCCAATGATATCTCTTTCAAGATTGCCGGAATGATGGCCTTCAAAGACGCATTTATGCGAGCAGAGCCCCAATTACTTGAACCCATCGTAGAGCTGGAGGTAGTGGTCCCTGAAGAAATCGTCGGAGATGTAATGGGAGACCTTCAAACAAGAAGATCCATGATCGTAGGTATTGACACAAGGGGAAATTACCAGGTAATCAAAGCAAGGACACCCCTTGCCGAGCTGGATCGTTACTCTACTTCACTCAGGTCACTCTCGCAGGGACGTGGCACTTTCTCACAGCGAATGGCAGATTTTGTGCCTGTGCCATTTGACTTGCAGCAAAAGCTGGCGAAGGGATCAAAGGTGGCGGAGATGGAGATGGCTTGACAGCGAATTGAGAAGTTGAAAATTCAGGAGTTGCGAACTGCCAGGGTATTAAGCATTTCAACTAAGTGTTCCATGCGCTTATTTTAGAATCAGATCGCAGGCATTGAGCAGGCTCTTGACTTCATAGTCTGCACGGTTTTCTTTTTCAATCTCATCACCGATCTGAATGGTCTTTATTCCTAGCAGACGGGCTGGAATGATGTCCCTGCCACGGTCACCCACCATCCACGATTGTGCAATGTCGATGTTGAACCTGGCAATGGCTTTTTCAAACATCAACGTTCCCGGTTTCCGTATAAGGGAATTGGTGACAGACGGATGATAGGGTGAAAAATAGAAATGATCAATGGCGTTATGGCTGACCTGCTGCAAGAACTGGTGGCAAGTTTCCATTTCAGACTGCGTATAGATTCCCTGCGCGATTCCGGATTGGTTGGTCACCACGATTAGTTTGAATCCTGATGCTTTCAATCGAGTCAAGGCTTCCGGAACACCGGGTAGGATCTTAAAGTTATCAGTGTGGTAAGTGTAGTTTGGATTATCCTCATTCAACACACCATCACGATCAAGGAAAACAACGCGGTTCTTCATCTTCATAGTTGTATTTCAGCCTTCTGTGTCAGAGACTCAAAAATAATCTTGCACCAAATCAGGATGCAGGGGACTACCTTAATCGCATAGGGATCCAAAAGGTTATCCTGGATCCAAAGTGGAAAAACATCAGTAGGAGACAATGAGGTAAAAATGAAGGCAGAGACGATTAGGACCAGATCAGTGGCATTCCTTTTATTCAGGAAGTACCAGATGCCGGCCCCCGTCATGGCAATGATAAATGTGGGCGACTCCGCCTTGTGGTTAAAGATCACGATCCATACCAGAATTGACGATAACATCAATAACCGAAATGAATATTCATTATATTTCCTCCATCTCAGGAAGGGCAGCATCACTACCAGCAATCCCAAACCCACGACAAGATTTTTATTGATCCCCAAATGAAACCATGACGCCAACCATCCCATGACCGACAGTCCATAAGATGCCGAGTGATCATCGACCAGGAGATGAAACCAACTCATGTAAAGGAACTTAAGCTGGTCGATGGGGACGACGACAAGGGGTATGATCGTCAACAGCACAAAGCAAAAAATGGTGTAGACGGCAAGCCTCACCTTTCCGGGATAGAACAGGTACAACACAAATGCAAACAATCCAAAAATCTTGATAAAGGCGGTCAGTGTGATGAACAGGGCTGCAAGGAAGTAATTACCCTTCTCAAGCCGAACAAAAGCCAATACCAACAGACCTGCCATCAATGCGTTGCTTTGCGCATTTTGCATGGAAGTCGTCAGTTCGATCAATACAAGAAGCAGGATGGATATTTTTGCTTTCACCGCTAAGGCTGGCAATTGTCGTATTGCGAAGAATACAGTAGATGCATTGAGCAAATTCCAAAGGGTCAAGCCTATAAAGTCAGGCAACCAGGCAAGGGCGCCGAAAAACAATGCAAAGGCCGGGCTGTATTTGAACAAGTCCCACTGCTCTGGCAGGTACCAGGCATAAAGATCCTGTTGGTGGATCAGATGAAAAAAAGACTGTTTGAAGATAATGTAATTGTTGTATTGCGTATACCAGGGACCATCCAGTCCCATTTGACGATCTGGAAGCAGCAACGACTGAAGGCATACCGCGACGACAACGACACCATAAAGGACAAAAACCGAGGAGTAGTCCTTGAAAAGAAAAGCATTCAGTTGCTTCAGCATTTTCATGGGCGCGAATATAAAAGTTAATGTTCATACTCCTTCTGTCCGTTATCTCAGCGGGTATTTGATTACTTTACCATTCTTCCCTATTTTTAGAAATTCGAAAAACGCTGTGAACAACGCACTGGTAATCATACCGACCTATAACGAGAAAGAGAATATCGAAATGATTGTTCAGGCGGTTTTCTCGTTGCCAAAAGATTTTGACTTGCTAATCGTGGATGATAATTCCCCTGATGGAACCGCACGGATTGTCAAAGACCTTCAGACAAAGCATAATTCCACTGCAGCGAAACTCCATTTGCTTCAACGCGAAGGCAAGCAAGGCCTTGGCACGGCCTATATCGCCGGATTCCGGTTTGGCCTCGAGCACGGGTATGATTATCTTCTGGAGATGGATGCAGATTTTTCACATGATCCCAAAGACCTCACTTTACTCTATCTCGCCTGCGCTGAAGGGGCTGCAGATTTATCTATCGGATCCCGATATTTGACAGGCGTGAATGTGGTAAACTGGCCGATGAGTCGCGTGCTGCTGTCCTATTTCGCCAGTTATTATGTTCGTCTTATCACAGGCATGCCCATCCATGATACGACGGCCGGGTTTGTCTGTTACCGGCGGAGGGTATTGGATGTACTCCTCAAGAACAAAATTCGTTTCGCAGGCTATGGCTTTCAAATCGAAATGAAATTCAATACCTGGAAACATGGGTTCAAAATAAAGGAAGTGCCTATCATTTTTACAGAACGCGTGCGGGGACAATCAAAGCTTTCTGTGGGAATATTTAAGGAGGCCTTCTTCGGTGTGATTCAACTGAAGATGCAAAGCTGGTTCAGAAAATATTCCATTGAATCCAGGTAGTCAACCCAGCATTCACCAGACGGCTAATCAAATCGAATAGCGCGAATTGGGTTCACCCTGGATACAATAGCCGTAGGCAATAGCAACACGACAGTCACTACCACAAACACCAGTACGTTCAACAGGACCACTACCGTCCAATCCCAGCTGATGGGTACATACGCCATGTAATAGTCGTGGGCATTGAGTTTAATAATTTTGAACGTATCCTGGATGTAGGAAAGTCCGAGACCCAGCACGTTGCCAAAGAATAGACCGCGGGCAATCAAATGCATGCCCTGGTAAACAAATACGGAGCGGATCACCTTGTCCTGGGCACCCATCGCCTTGAGGAGCCCGATCATTTGGGTCCTCTCCATCACAAGGATTAGGATAACCGATATCATATTCATGCACACCACAATGATGATGACGCCCAATAGGATCTTCACCTGCCTGCTCACGAGACCCAACCACTCAAAGACATTAATAAATTTCTCACTTACTTTCTCCACGTACAAGTCGAAGTCCATGCTTTCCCCAATCTGATGGTAAGCCTGTTCTACGTTGGCGATATCTTTTACATACACTTCGAGGCCGCCGGCTACGCTATCAGGCCAGTTGTTGAGGCGTTGCAGAAGGGCCAGGTCTCCAATGATAATTTTGCTGTCGAAGTAATCGGAGAGATTGGTTTCATAGATACCCGCGACCGTTAGTTTTCGAAACCGTGGCGGATTTTGAAAGAAATGTACCGTAATCTCATCTCCCAGGGAGGCCTTGATTTTGTCAGCAATCACCTTGCTGATCACGACCTCATGGGAATATCCGGAATCAGAAAAATGAATGAACGAGCCCTCCAGCAGGTTGGTTTCAAATGCGACCTGATCAAAACTCCTGCTCACACCTTTGAAGACGATGCCCAGCACATCATCATCGGCCTTGATCAAGCCTGCCTTGTGGCTAAACTCCTGTACATGACGTATCTCTTCAATTTTCTCCGGGTGCCTATACAGATCAATGTTGAAATTAAATGGCTGCTCTTCCATCGAATTGCTCAGGCTGAGCTTCGTGATAAGAATATTTGCACTGATGCTGTAAATTTTATTCTTTACCGTGGTCTGAAAACCTTCCATGATCAGGAATGATACAATGGAGGCAGCGAGACCGATGGAGAGCGTTACAATCGCAATGGTGTGAATGGTTGAGGCAAAGCCACCTTTTTGCTCACGACTGATTCGCTGCGCCAGGAAGTAGGAAAGGTTCACGATTGTGGTGTAATTTTGGCTTGGCTGTCAACAAAGAAACTAAAATGAAAAGACTTTTTCTCCTTCTGGGGTGGATGTGGGTGACCCTATCCTGTTCAGCCCAACCAGGTAAAATGATGACCGGGGCCGACCAATTCGAGAATTTTCTATCTGTACTGGCCGGGAAACGTGTAGCCCTGGTGGTAAACCAGACCTCCATCATCAGAAAAACTCATCTGGCCGACACACTTCAAACAAGGGGTGTGAATATTGTAAAAGTGCTTTCACCAGAACATGGTTTCAGGGGCAATGCGGCCGATGGCGAGCACATCGGCGACAGTGTTGACTCGAAAACGGGTTTGATGCTCGTGTCGTTGTACGGAAAGAATTACAAGCCTACTGCGAAACAATTGGAGAACGTGGACCTGGTAGTATTTGACCTTCAGGATGTGGGCGCAAGATTTTACACCTATGTGAGCACGTTAACCTATGTCATGGAGGCGTGCGCAGAAAACGGGAAGAAGCTGATGGTATTGGACCGACCAAATCCCAATGGCAATTACGTCGATGGTCCCGTTCTCAAGCTTGCCTTCCGGTCTATGATCGGTCTCCACCCAATACCCATCGTGCATGGGATGACCATTGGAGAAATCGCGGGTATGATCAATAATGAAGGCTGGTTGGAAGGAAAGAAGAAATGCGATCTAACCGTCATAAAACTCAAGAACTGGAAACATAGTGATACCTATTCTTTGCCCGTTCCTCCCTCTCCAAATCTTCCCAACGATCAGGCAATCCGGCTTTACCCTTCCATCTGCCTGTTTGAAGGCACGGTAATCAGCCTCGGGCGCGGAACACCAATGCCATTCCAGGTGCTTGGCAATCCGGAATTAAAATCCATGCCATTTCAATTTACACCCATCCCGATCAAAGGTTTTTCCATTCATCCACCGCTTGAAAATAAACTTTGCTATGGCATCGATCTGCGCAACGTTCCGGTTGAACGGAAGTTGGACCTATCCTATCTCCTTACCTTCTATAAGGCCTATCCCGATAAAGACAAATTCTTTATTCCCTACTTTGACAAACTTGCCGGTACAGAAGTCCTCAAGCAGCAGATCAAAGACGGACTTACTGAAAAGCAAATCCGCGAAAGTTGGCAGGAAGGCCTGAAGCAATTTGTAGCGATGAGAGAGAAGTATCTGTTATACAAGTAGTAGGTGGAAGCTTAAAGGTGATAGTGGGTCCTGGCTTTATGCTTTCAGCAATAAGACGTTAAACCATCATGAAGATGACGAAGCGGGAGAAGACGGAAGATATTTTAGCAATCCTCGACAAACTCTACCCACATCCCACTGTGCCGCTTCAACACAGAGATGCCTATACATTATTGATTTCTGTTTTATTATCGGCGCAGTGTACAGATGAGCGCGTGAACAAAGTCACACCTCCTCTTTTCAGGCGGGCAAATAATCCTTATGACATGATCAAAATGTCTGTAGAGGAGATCAGGGAGATCATCAAGCCTTGCGGACTCTCACCCATGAAGTCAAAGGGAATTTATGGACTATCCAAAATATTGATAGAGAAATACAACGGACAGGTACCAAACAGTTTTGATGCACTCGAAGAGCTGCCGGCGGTGGGACATAAGACGGCATCGGTGGTGATGACGCAATGGTTCAGTCAACCGGCCTTCCCGGTAGATACACACATCCATCGACTCGCTTACCGGTGGGGACTCACCAACGGGAAGAATGTGACTCAAACTGAAAAAGACCTGAAGCGGCTCATCCCGGAATCAAGATGGAATAAGGCCCACCTGCAAATTATCTACTTCGGGAGGGAGTATTGCCCGGCACGGCGTCATGATTGGACGATGTGTCCAATATGTAAGAAATATTTGAGGAAGAGGTTGAGAAAATAATTGTTGAATCAAGCGTCAGACACTCCAGGCGCACACCAACGCTATTCTGCTGTGTTCTTTAACAGTCCATAGAAAAGTGCCGGTATAAATCCAAAAGTCGCCCAGCGACCAACTAAGAACCTCAGAAAAAAACCGGCGTTGGCAGTGATGGCAAATAAGGATCCGGAAAAAAAAGTCATCAACTTCATAACATACTTAGCTGCAAGTTAATTGTAACGGATTTGTCCAATTACGGTTTCGCAGACTGATAGCTCAACTTGCAGCGACACACACGACAAGAGCTGACCATCATTATCCCAGGGCTTTCTTGTACAGGCCAAAGAAGAGTGCAGGGATGAATCCGAAACTCAACGAGATTCCGCCCATAACGATCGCCAGGTTAGCACCTGCCAAGTGATTGATCTTGAGCACAAATCCGATCCCAATAAAAATTGCGCTGCCCACACCAAGCAGAAAACGCACGCGTTCGGCGGTCATCATTGTCTCATGCGACCGGATGTATTGATACAGAGCAAAGGGGACAAACAGGAGCAAGAAGCCTACAATTCCAATTGTCAGAAAGGTATCTCCCAACGACCAATGAAGAGCCTTCAGAAAAAAACCGGAGCTGGTAAGGATAGCAAATATGGACCCTGAAAGAAATGTCATCTTTTTCATAAGTATGAGTTTATAATTTAAGAGAAATAAGGTTTCTTTTTCAATGTCTGCCAGTCCACCGGGAGCAAAGTCACGAATGGCCTTGAGGAGGGAGTGGTCAAACGAATCACCAGTAACCATTCGCGACTCAATCACACAACACAGATGGTCCAGCAAGTCATCTTTAAGCGTAGAGATTGTCACTCCGCTCCGCTCCAATTCAAACCGGATACGGTCAATTTCATTTTCGGCAAGCGTCATAAGGACTTTGTTGAAATTTCAGGAAAGACTATGCTATTCAAGGTCTTCATAAAGTCGCGGAGTTCCTCTACATAAACTGATTTTTCCTTTAGCCCCTGCCTGGTCAGGGAGTAGTACTTGCGCACCCTCCCTCCGACAACCTCCTCTTTGAATGTCACCAGTCCATCGCTGGTCATTTTTTGAAGGGCAGGATAAAGTGATCCATCCTTCAGCAGAATTTTGCCTTGTGACAATTCTTTCACTTTCATGGATATCTCATAGCCGTACATTCTTTCTTGTTCGGACAATAAATTCAATACAATGGCCGAAATCGTGCCTTTTAACAGCTCTTTTGAATACATAGATCAAAGATATATCATAATACGATATATCAAAGAAGATTTCTCTGATTTTTTTTAGAGCCTCCTGGAGTTTCGTTTTTGACCGATTTTTGGTGTTTATTTCAGTGTCCAGCAGTCAAGAATGTCAGATCTCAGAATAGTGTTTATGGGCACAGCCGAATTTGCCGTGCCGAGCCTCGAATTATTGTTAGAGCACAAATTCAATGTTATCGCTGTGCTTACTGCGCCGGACAAGCCACAAGGCCGTGGCCTGAAGTTAATGGCATCACCGGTAAAAGCATGCGCGCTCAGGTATGGCATACCGGTGCTGCAGCCCACGAGTCTTAAGTCGACCGAATTCCTGACACATCTGAAGAGCCTAAACGCCAATCTTCAAATCGTTGTAGCATTCCGCATGTTACCCGAGGCGATATGGACAATGCCGGCACTCGGCACCTTCAACCTTCATGCTTCTCTGTTGCCGCAGTACCGGGGAGCCGCACCCATCAATTGGGCAATTATCAACGGAGAAAAGGAAACAGGCATCACTACCTTCTTTCTAAAACATGAAATTGATACGGGAGGTATCATCTTTCAGGAAAAAGAGTCTATTCATGACTCCGATGATGCGGGTTCTCTTTACGAACGCCTCATGAAGAAAGGAGCGACACTCGTGTTGAAAACTGTAAAGGCCATTGAATCAGGCCAATATCCGAATACCGCACAACCTGGATCGGCCATTATAAATCACGCACCAAAAATATTCAGGGAAATATGTGAAATTCATTGGGACCAACCATCCGACAGGATTAAGGATTTTGTGCGCGGACTCAGTCCTTACCCTGGTGCATGGACTGGTATCTATGGGAAGGCGTACAAAATATTCAAGGTTCAACCTTTAACATACCCTGTGCAACACCCTAACCCCGATCCGGGAGCAATCAGCACGGATGATAAATCCTATCTTTACATGAAGTCTTCCGATGGCTGGGTTTCCATTGAAGAGTTGCAGCCGGAGGGGAAGCGCCGGATGAATATCAAAGAGTTCTTCATGGGAAATAGAATTCTGTAATCGGTATCCGTTAACCATTAACAATTAACATTGCCAATGACGATTTCTCTCATTGCTGCCCACACCAGGAACCGCGTCATTGGTAGAAACAACGACCTCCCATGGCACCTGCCCGATGACATGAAGTATTTCATGCAGACCACCAAAAAGCACACGGTGATCATGGGAAGAAAGAACTACGACTCTATTCCTGAAAAATTCAGGCCTCTTCCCAACCGGGTCAACATCATCATTACGAGACAACAGGATTTTGCGGCTCCACAATGTGCTGTTGTTCATTCCATGAAGGAGGCTATCGAACTTGCCGATGCCTCCAAAGAGGAGGAAGTGTTCATCATTGGCGGCTCAGAGATTTACCAATTGGGAATGCCCTACACCAAACGCATGTACCTGACAGAAATACAAGCTGATCTTCCGGGCGACACGTTCTTTCCAGCAGTCGATCCTTCCGAGTGGAAAGAAACCTCACGCCTCCACCATTCAGCCGATGATCGCCATGCTTATTCATTCGATTTTGTCATATACGACCGGTTGTAATTTTTTCCTTTTGACTACCTTGCCGTATGGAAGCTCACAAACGTATTTTGGGCATACTCTTTATCGTTTCCGGAATGTTCCAGATCATTGGAATGATCTTTCTAACCGCATTGTTGTCTGTCATATTACCACTCGCCTTTGGGCATCTTGACTTTAAGGAACAATGGGTTCTGGTGTGGATCATTCCATTTGTCCGGTTTATTTCAGTCTTTGTCATTGTCTTATTCGCTATTCCATCAATTATTGGTGGTTGGGGTGTACTCCAGGAGAAAAAATGGGCGATGACCCTGGTACTTGTTCTGGGCTGTTTTAAGCTTTTCTCTTTCCCAATAGGTACCGCCCTCGGCATATATACGATATGGGTCTACACGGAAGAACACCGACGGACCACCCACGCCTAAAGTCAATTTCATATCCATGGCTTACATCACATCTAAAGTCATTTGGCTTACAGGAGCTTCCTCGGGCATCGGCGAAGCACTTGCCTATGAGCTTTCCCGTCACAAAGTAAAATTGATTTTATCCGCAAGGAGAAAAGAAGAACTGGAAAGGGTCAAAGGCAATTGCCACCCCTCCGCCCATGGATCCATCAGGATTCTTCCTCTCGATTTATCCGAAGGGGCTACGCTCAAGCTAACCACGGAGGTTGCGATTCAACTATTCGGTCACATTGATATTCTCATTAATAACGGCGGGATCAGTCAGCGCAGCCTGGCGAAAGACACCATCGTAGATGCAGACCGGCGAATCATGGAAGTGGATTATTTCGGAACGATCGCGCTTTCAAAATACCTCATCCCCCATTATTTGAAACGAAGGGCCGGGCACATTGTCACGGTGAGCAGTGTTATGGGACTGATCGGGACGCCCTATCGATCCGGATATGCTGCTGCAAAACATGCACTACATGGTTTTTTTGATTCCCTGCGTGCCGAACTGTGGAAAGACAGCAAGTCAATTTATGTCACCATGATTTGTCCGGGGTGGGTGCGCACCAATATTTCCATGAATGCCCTGATTGGCGACGGGAGCAAACTCAATCAAATGGACTCAACAACCAGTGACGGACTCGAACCCAAAGCAGTGGCCAGAAAAATTATTTCAGCGATCAACCAAAAGAAAAACGAAGTCTATATCGGTGGCTTAAAGGAAGTGTCCGCCGTTTACCTCAAACGCTTTTTCCCGGGCCTGTTTGCCAGCATGGTACGTAAAGCAAAAGTTCGCTGATGCACGCCTGGTATGAGTATCCGATAATTATCGCCGTCGGCTTTGGTGCTGCCTTCCTGAATACGGTGGGAGGCGGTGGATCACTTTTTTCCGTCCCGATACTCACCTTTATGGGCCTTCCCATCACGATAGCCAATGCAACCAGCCGAGTGGCATTGCTGTTTCAAAATGTGTTCGCTGTCGGCGGTTTTAAGTCCAAGGGGGTAGAGTTGCCCTGGCCGTACAGCCTCTACCTTGGTTTAGCCTCACTCGGCGGTGGACTCATCGGATCGCTGGTTGCTTCCAAAGTTCCCGATGCGGTCTTCACCAAAATATTTGTGGGGGTCATGATACTTGCCGTGGCACTCATCCTCTACGATCCATTTAAGTCCAGCGGCAAAGAAAGACTTGACTTCAGGAGCCAGGTGATCGGGAGCATTTGCTTTTTCTTCATTGGCATTTATGGAGGATTTGTGCAAGCTGGTATTGGCTTTCTGGTCATTGCCGTTCTTAGTCTCGTCAACCACCTGAGCCTGGTAAAGAGCAATTATGTGAAAGTCTTTGCCGCCATCGTGTACACAGGCGTTTCCGTTATCGTGTTTGCGTGGCAAGGTAAAATCATCTGGATGACAGGTCTTGTTCTGGCCATTGGACATGCCCTGGGTGGCTGGTACGCGAGCCGGTGGTCGGTCTCAGCCGGAGAGGTTTGGATCAAGCGGGTGATGGTTATCTCCATCATCGGGATGGCCATCAAACTTTGGTTTTTTTAAAGTTCCCGGCGGAACAATTGGAACAGATTTGAGGTTAATGGGTTGCTCATAAACTTAATCGTTGTGTTATGTTGAAATGGACAGATGTATTGAGGTTTGCTGACAAAGGCAATCCCGTTCCACCGAAAAGAATTCAGAAATCGGATGAAGAATGGAAACAGATACTGACACCTGAACAATATCAGGTAGCACGAAAAAAAGGTACTGAGCGCGCCTTCACGGGTGAATATTGCGAGGCGCATGATCCAGGATTATATGCCTGCCGTTGCTGCGGAACCTTGTTATTCGATTCCAGACTCAAGTTCGAATCTGGAACCGGCTGGCCTAGTTTTACCCAACCGCTGGATGGAAATGTCATTGCCTATCACCAAGATTCCAGCTACGGCATGGTTCGGGTGGAGGTGCTTTGCAATGTCTGCGGTGCCCACCTGGGACACATTTTTCCCGATGGCCCTAAACCCGGCGGATTGAGGTATTGCATTAACTCCGCTTCTATTATTTTAGCGGAAAATTTAAAAGAATCATAATTTATGCGTTTGCTTATCGCAGCACTATTTATTGTTGTACTGGGTTCTTGTGTGAAAGGAAAACGTTTCACCGGGGCCCCCTTTGACAGCACGTATTACACAGAAAATCATCGTCCACAGTTTCATTTCAGTCCAGCCAAGAACTGGACCAACGATCCGAATGGCCTGGTGTATTATGAGGGTGAATATCATCTGTTCTATCAATACAATCCATATGGAGACACCTGGGGGCACATGAGCTGGGGACACGCCGTGAGCAAAGATCTCGTACACTGGGAACACCTGCCGTTGGCCCTCAATGAATATCAGGACCCCGGCACCGGTGACAGCACCATGATCTTTTCGGGCACGGTAGTCGTCGACAAAGACAATTCAAGCGGATTGTGCAATGGGAAGGATTGCCTGGTAGCAATCTATACATCCAATGTGCATAAAGACAATCAGGGCCTGAGGCAACATCAAAGCCTGGCGTATAGCAACGACATGGGCAGGACATGGGAACGATATGACAAGAATCCAATCTTAGACATCCAGCGAAAAGACTTCCGCGACCCAAAAGTATTTTGGTATGAGCCCAAACAATTTTGGGTAATGGCGCTGGTGATCCCCGATAAATACATCGTTCGATTTTATACCTCGAAAAATCTTTTGGATTGGTCTCCACTCAGTGAGTTTGGCGGCATGGGCGATACCACCCGAATCTGGGAGTGCCCGGACCTCTATGAAGTTCCTGTTGAAAATGAATCCGGCAAATCAAAATGGGTACTTTCTCTTTCCGGTGGTCATCCACAGGGACCAGCGTTTGTAGGAATGCAATATTTTGTAGGAAATTTTGACGGCGAAAGATTTACCCTTGACGACCCGAAGCAACCTAACCTTTATGTAGACTATGGGAAGGACTTTTATGCGGGTATCGTGGTAAATAATCTTCCTGCACAAGCCAGGAACCCGATTATGATCGGCTGGGTAAATAATTGGACTTATGCCAACCAAATCCCTACGTCTCCATGGAGGGGTGCGATGTCTATTCCGCGCGTGCTATCCCTGCGCAATACCTACAACGGGTATCGATTGATCCAACATCCTGTTCAATCAGTCTACAACCAGCATGGCAACGAAGTAATCGACCTGAACCAACCTCTGGGAAAGAGTATGGAATTTGAAGTGATCATTATATTGCGTTCGGCGCAGAGGGCAGGAGTGACGATTCTGAAGAACGAGAACGAAGAGACTGTTATTGGCTATGATGTCAAGACGAAGGAACTGTATATTGACCGATCTCATTCTGGTGTAATAGGTTTCAATAAGGAGTTCCCAACAATAGAACGGGTTAAAGTTTCCCCTGTGAATGATCAGATCACACTGAGTATTTTTGTTGACCAGTCAATTGTGGAAGTCTTTATCAATGGCGGTGAACTGGTTCTCACCGAACAAATATTTCCTACCCACGACAAAGTCTTCTACAAAACCTGGTCTGACAATGGTGGCGCATCCATTGCCACGGTGGCCTGGGAGTTAAACTCGGTGTGGAGATAGTCATCCGGATTTTTATGCCTGGCTGGCCAATGCTCGGATTTTTCTGACGCGGTCAGGATCAACCGTGCGAACGAGGAACTCACTTTTTCCCTGTTCTCCCATCGCCTTGATTTTTAGATTCTGATACGTCATCAGGCTCTTTCTGAAGGTTGTGGCCGAGAAATGAATTTCTTGCACCTTCGAAATTGAAACAATTTTTTGCACTGAGTCCTCATTGACCCCGGAACCGGCCATAATCGAAATTCTGCCGCGTGCTCTTTCCACCAGTTGTCGGATCAGGTCAGCGCCCTGCAAGGCATTTGGGCACTGACCCGAGGTAAGGATTCGGGAAAACCCAACTTCAATACAGTCCTCCAATGCCTGAAAAGGATCGGGGGTCATATCAAAGGCACGGTGGCAGGTGACTTTTAAGGGGCGGGCTTTATCAATAAGTTCTTTGCACCGCTTCTTATCAATGGTTCCATCGGGATTGAGTATACCCAGGACAAATCCGTCGATACTGATTTTCTGGCATTGCAACAAATCGCGCTTCATGGTATGAAATTCATAACTGCTATAGCAAAAGTCACCACCACGGGGACGAAGCATGACGAAAATATCCATAGTAACATTTTGACGGATTACCTCTACTGTACCCAAAGCGGGTGTGGTCCCTCCTTCAGCGGGGTTATCGCATAGTTCAATGCGGTCGGCTCCGCCTTCTTGTGCCTTGAAGGCGGACTCTATGTTATACACAACAACTTCGACAATCATACTGGTTCTTTTTTCTTACATTCAAGCTGCACAAACTTGGTGAGAACTCATGAGAACACTGTTCGTTTTTGGCGGTTTCTTTTTCCTGGCGATTTCCCCAACAACCGCGCAGAACCCGGATAGTGTTGCGATCAAGAAATTTTACGAGGAAAATACAATTTACTGGATGGGAACACTAAAGTACATGAAGAATAACCAGTTATTCCCAATCAAAAATCTTAAGAATGAGATCAGGTTTTCACCCGATGCAATTTATGAGTACAAAATGTCCATGCACAATAAAAGAATGCTGACTGGCGCCATTATTGTGAGCAGTGCCCTTTTGGTATCCGGTGCCCTGGTAAAAAACCGACAGGTGAGATTGGGGCTGCTTGCGGGATCTCTAATAACCATCGGAGCAGCATTCCCCTTCAGCCTGAAATTTTCCTCCCACATGGGCAGGGCAATCTGGCTTCACAACAGGGACCTGCTCCTGAGATAACCAACGGTCAACTCAGTAGTAACTCTTCGCTTGAAAAATGGTATTGGATATTTCAGGAGAATATACGGCGTAGGTAAATCCCTTTTGCAGAGCATACGCTCCATACTCACCCGCTTTGTTGATGGCAAGAAATCCGACCTGCAAATCTTTCGATTTTTGCGGTTGATTTTTAACAACCCGAAGAACGGCTTTCTCACAGGCCTCCTGGGGGGAATTTCCCTGCCTCATCAACTCCACGACCAGGTGTGAACCGCAAATCCGAATCACCTCTTCTCCAACACCTGTGGAAGTAGCTGCACCAATTTCGTTATCAACGAATAGCCCGGCCCCTATAATAGGGGAATCCCCAACACGGCCTTTCATCTTATACGCCATGCCACTGGTGGTGCATGCACCAGATATATTTTCCTTCGCATCCAATGCCAGCATACCAATGGTGTCGTGGTTCTCGATGTTGGCCACCGGTTTGTACTCCGCCTTCTTCAGCCATTCTCTCCAGGCTTTTTCAGATGACGCCGTAAGCAGCTTTTCTTTTTTGAATCCATTGGCCAATGCAAACTGAAGTGCCCCTTCTCCTACCAGCATCACATGGGGTGTTTTTTCCATCACCATTCTAGCCACAGAAATGGGATGGACGATGTGCTCCAGGCAGGCGACCGCACCACAATTGGCAAATTCATCCATGATGCAGGCGTCCAGAGTCACTCGACCATCGCGGTCGGGCAACCCGCCTAGTCCGACGGATGTCTCATTCGGGTCCCCCTCGGGCACGTGCACCCGATCCGGTTCCGAGGCCGCCACCCGGCGCAGTCAGGTGCGCGTAGCCTGCGCTGCCCGACGGTGCGCCACCGATGCCTCCGGCGCCGTTCGTCGGTTCCGGCGCCGCAGCCGCGACGGGTTGCGGCGTGGCCGGGTCCATTGACGGTGACACTTCGCGCGCCGGCGCCATCGGTTGCTCGCGCGCACCCTGGGCAATCGTCCGAATGTGCTCTTCGGTTGTCGTCGGCGCCGTCGCAGTCACTGCCGACCGGGCCGGCGCGTCGCGGTTGCACGCCACGAATCCGACGCCTGCCGCAAAGCTCACGATGGCGAGGAAGCGGT
>JANYHW010000043.1 GCA_025358885.1 Cytophagales bacterium
TTGCTTTCATCACCCGATATTATAGTCCGGATGACCCTTACCACCCGGGATACATTTTCAGCAAGAATGTCAACCTGCCGGCCTATCTGTTCATGAGCATCATTGTCGCGCTATTTATGGGACTGTCGGTGAGCGCCGAGGAAATTATCCGAGATCAGAAAATCCTGAAACGTGAAGCCTTTTTGCATCTGAGTCGAAGCAGTTACCTGATTTCCAAAATGGGTATCCTCTTCGTCATATCGGCCATTCAAACGCTACTGTTTTGCGTTGTGGGCCATTCCATGCTGGGAATCCAGGGAATGCTCCTTATCCACTGGGCGATACTCTTCACAGCATCGTGCTTTGCAAACATGCTGGGGCTAAATATCTCATCTGCATTTAACTCCGCAGTAACCATCTATATCCTCATCCCTATTCTGCTAATCCCCCAATTGATATTGAGCGGTGTGGTTGTGAAATTTGATAAGCTTAATCCCCTGATCAGCAACTCAGAGACAGTTCCTTTTGTCGGTGACTTGATGACATCCCGTTGGGCCTTCGAAGCTGCTATGGTAGCCCAGTTTAAGGATAATCATTATGAACGTGACATGTATCCACAGGACAGAATGATCGCTGAGGCTGCCTACAAAAAAATCTACTACATACCCTCTATTGAATCCAAAATCGATTTTGTCAATCTAAACTATCAGAATCCATCCATTGATCCACAGGAAATTGCATCTCGCCTTACCCTGGTTCAAAAAGAAATTGAACTGGAATTGAATAAGGTCGGAAAGCAGCACTTTCTCGAAGTCGCGCTTCTGCAGCCTAAGACCTTTGACTCAACGGTATATCAAAAGACGAGGAGGTTTTTGCAGATACTCAAGCAATACTATACTAACCGTTCTACTGCTGCGGAAAAGGAAAAGGAAGCAAAGAAAGATGTCTTGGCTGCTTCATTGGGCGGCAAAAAGGAATTAGAAAAATATCAGGACAGCTATGAGAATGAGGCCATTGGCGTAATGGTAAGGAACCAAGATGAGCCCAGCCGTATTATTGAATTAGATGGTAAGCTAATTCAAAAAATATATCCTATCTATAAATATCCTGATCCCGATCACTTTATCGATTTCAATGCCCAGTTCTATCTGCCGGCTAAACATTTCATGAATGCAACTATTGACACGCTTTATTTCAATTTGAGTGTGATCTGGTCTATGTCGTTGACGCTTTATATCACGCTTTACTATAACATCTTCAGAAAAATAGTGAAGGGACTTGAAAATATCTCCCTGAAGAGATAACTGATGTTTTTCTTTTTATCGAAAACACTGAGCTACCTGTTGAAGCCAATAGTGATTATCATTGGCTGCCTGGTGTTATCCTGGGTATTGAAAAGTGCCCGGTGGAAGAAGCGGTTGTTCCTGGGCGGAATGGTGATGTTACTCTTTTTCTCAAATGAGTTCATTGCCAACGAATTCATGCTGGCCTGGGAGGTTAAGGTCACACCCTTTAAGGATGTCCAAAAGACATATGAATATGGCATCTTGCTCTGCGGCGCCGCAAAATCTGAGGTCGGGCCCAACGATCGGGTATACATAGGCTCTGCAGCAGACCGGATTAACCATAGTCTGCAATTGTACAAGATGGGCTATATCAAGAAGATCCTTATCTCTGGTGGAAGTGGTCGCCTGATAGATATTGGGGAAAAGGAGGCCAGCCAACTGTCATCCTTATTGCAACTTATGGGGGTGCCGCAAGATGTTATTTTGGTGGAGAACGATTCACGCAATACGCACGAATCTGCAATGGAAGTCAAAAAAATTCTTGAAAATCTAACTACTCCGGGGCAATGTATATTGGTGACCTCGGCCTCCCATATGCGACGTTCTCTCGCCTGTTTTGCCAAGGTGGGTTGGCCGGTCGATCACTTCAGTGCAGATGTCATTACACACAACAGAAACTTCAGCCCAGATGTTCTTCTTATCCCGAAGTCGGAATCCATAGGAATATGGAATGTACTGCTAAAAGAATGGACCGGGTACGTGGCCTATTGGCTAGCCGGGTACATTTGACATGCTATGCCGTGATATTAAGTAAACTCAATACCTATTCGGCCTCGATCAGTAGCGACACGGAATTTGTGCAATCCGCATTCAAGCAAAATTCCTGATTCGCCTGAATAGATGAAAAGCCCCTCAACCAATTTGTTGTCATTCATTATTTTTTGACCTACAGCCGGTCGAAGAAACACCTTTCCTTCTTTGAGAAAGAATATCCCTGCGTATTGTCCAATGCCATCACCCTTCAGCACAATGTGGTTCCAGGGATCTCTTCCAAAGTAGTTGGCCCCATCTCTTAGTTCTATGAATACCCTCTCCTTCTCCTGAGTAAAGAAATCATCTGGGTCCCATTCTGCGAACTCGACTAATGCAGCTATGCTTTGCATAAGAAGGTGATTAAAGCCTCAAAATTAGCACTTATTTATTAATATACTAATTCTATAGATATTATTGGTATGTTAATATTGATTACGCCCTTTTAGATGGGGATCAGGGATGTAATAATTGGGAAGGCTGAACGGAATTCCAGTTCAATGGTTCTTTTCTCTAAACCCTATCCAGGGTCATATTCTCTTATTCCTTACGCAGCACCTGGAGAGGTGGCGTCGAAATAACTTCGCGCGAGTTGAACCATCCGATGAACATGGTGAGGAGGACAACCGCACCTCCCACCAACGCCAGGTCACCCCAGGCTACACCTAGTTCCACCTCAAAGAAAAACCGGCACAACGCCCAACCACCTGCAAGCGAAAGAATCATTCCTGTGAGGGCCGAGAATAGTCCCAGGTAGGTGTACTCAACCAGGGTGATTTGCATGATCTGTTTGCTACGGGCACCAATGGTTCTCAGCAAGACATTCTCCCTGATCCTGACAAACTTGCTGTTGACGACGGCACCCGCCAGCACCACAAGTCCCGTAATAATACTGAACAGTGCAAGAAATCGTACCACGACACTTACCTTACCAAATAGGTTCTCCACGGTGCTGAGTATAAGTCTTAAATCAACCAACGACACATTAGGATATGCAGTCACCAATTGCTGCTGAAATAAATTGGCACCCTTGACTTGATCCACTTTCGTGGTGGCCACCCATATCTGGGGAGCACTATCGATCACGCCTTTTGGAAAGACAAAAATAAAATTGGGTGGGTCCTTCGGCCAATCAACTTTTCTAATGCCGCTGATGCGTGCGCGCAATGGCACGCCCTGGATATCAAAGACAAGTGAGTCATTGATGTCCAGGTTCAACTGCTCTTGCATCCCTTCAGAGATGGTTACCCAAACAGAATCTTTTTTTCCAGGAAGATATTGATGAATTTTCCCTTTGGTCAATTCTTCAGAACTATGGAGACTGTCGCGATAGGTTACCCGATATTCACGCGTAAGGGCCCATGATCTTGTCCTCCTCGCCGTGTCTGCCAGCATTGCTTCCACCTTCCTTCCTTTCAACTCCTGAATACGACAGGTGATGATGGGTACGACTTGGTTCACAGGCAGGTGATTGTCCTTGATTAGTTTTATCACACCCTCTTTCTGCGATGGCTGTATA
Source organism: Cytophagales bacterium (assembly GCA_025358885.1). Lineage (GTDB taxonomy): Bacteria > Bacteroidota > Bacteroidia > Cytophagales > Cyclobacteriaceae > ELB16-189. The sequence goes on from JANYHW010000043.1 coordinate 3,595, forward strand.
TCAAATAGAATGGTGTTCGATTGATTCTGATTTCCGGTGAATTCTACCTGACCCAGGAGACTGTTCTGAATTATGTTCAATGTGGCCACGATGAAAGCCCCCAAACCGATGGTGACCATCAGAACTTGTGTCTGGTTGTTCGGCCTGTAGAGATTAGAAAGTGCATGACGGAATACAAACCGGGCGTTCTTTGGAAAGAATTTCCTCACAAGTTTTAACAGGCCCATCGCCACCAGAGCAAGTAAGCCAAGGGCAGCCCCAAGTCCCACGGCAAAGCCAAGCCCGGTTCGCCAACTTGAAGTTTGGTAGGCTGCGGCCAAAATTGGAAATAATACTATCAGGGTGATCGCTGACCACCGCATCTTTGAAAAGACTTTGACAGGAGTGTAATCTGACCTTAGGACAGTTAATGGCGGAACAAACCGGATGGCTACGAGAGGGAGTATGGCAAACAGCACGGCCACCACTGCACCGAGTAAGAGACCTTCTCCTACCGCCTCCCATGAAATTGTAAATGGCAGGTCTACGGGTATGAAATTCTTAAATACGATGGGTATGACCTTCTGAATGCCAGCCCCGAGTACCGCACCGATTGCGCTTCCAAGAAGTCCAAGAAAGAACACCTGGATAAAATAGATATTAAATGCTTGCCAACCAGAAGATCCGATGCAGCGAAGTACGGCAACTTCATCTCGTTTTTCCTTGGCATAGATATGCACAGAACTTGCTACTCCAATACAACCCAGGATTAAGGCGATGAATGCCAGCAGGGAAAAGAACTGATACACAGACCTGAAACTCCTACCCAGTCCCTCCTTTCGCCCCTCCACCGTTTCATAGGAATATCCACCCTTCTTTGTGATCGGTTTGATAGCACTGATAGTTGCTTCCGTTTCCTTCTTATCTTTTGTCTTTACAAATAATCTGTAACTGACCCTACTCCCAAATTGCACCAATCCGGTTGAATCAAGCGCTTGCATGGCGATGTATACTGAGGGGGCCAATGTGGAAGTCAATGCTCCCCCTCCGGGAATTTTATTAACGACTCCAGCCACTTTGAAAATCTTGTTCCCCACCTTTATGGAATCTTCTGAGCTGACTTCGAATTGTCGGGCGAGGGATTCATCCAGCATGGCATAGCGACCCGACTTCATTAAGTCATAGGCATTGGCCGGAAGTGTCTCCAGCTTTCCATAAAAAGGAAATTCGCCTCTTAATGCAGTGAGCTTCACCAGTCGTGACTGCCTTGTATTCATAAACATGACCATAGAGGCCATTTCTGCATCGCCGGCGGTTGCCAGCTTCACCGTATCGAGGTAACCCGTTATGTCCTTATCAAATTTCTTGTTGCTGTTAATTACCAGGTCGGCACCCAGGAGTTCCTTGGCATTTTGATTCAATGCCTCCTGGAGTGAATAATTCAATGATCCTATGGACACCACAGCGGCAATGCCCGTGATGAGGGATGCGATCAAAAGAAAAAGGCGTGAAAAGTTATGACGGGCATCACGCCAGGCCATGTTCCATACCCACCGGTCACGCCACAGCGGTAGCACTTCCCTTTTGATCTTAAGGATGTACTCAATCATGACACCAGTATTCTTCTTTCATCCACAATCCTACCGCCTTTCATTTGAAGGATTCTGTCCGTCTTCTGGGCAAGGTCCAGGTTGTGTGTAACCAGCACCAGGGTAGTCTTTTCTTCCCCGTTGATGCCAAATAGAAGGTCCATTATCTGCAGGGCATTTTCCTCGTCAAGGTTTCCTGTTGGTTCATCGGCAAAGAGAATCTTTGGAGAGGTGATAAAAGCCCTGGCGATGGCAACGCGCTGTTGCTCGCCGCCGGAAAGTTGTGTGGGATAGTGGTGCAACCTGTCCCCAAGTCCCACCCTGTCCAACAGTTCCTTTGCCCTATGCTGAACATGACGCTCACCACGGAGTTCCAACGGGACCATTACGTTTTCAAGCGCCGTGAGGGTGGAGAGTAGTTGAAAATTCTGGAATACGAATCCGGTGAATTGGTTTCTTAGGTACGCGCGGTCGTCCTCATCCATGGCGTTCAGCTTGAAGCCCATCAATGATACCGTTCCGCCGGTGGGCACATCAAGGCCAGCACACAGGCCCAGAAGGGTCGTCTTGCCGCTTCCGGAAGGACCGATGATCGCCATCCGCGAGCCTTGCTCCACAGTAAATGATACCTGGTCGAGAACAACGAGTAGCTTGCCGCCAGACGGGTAGGCCTTCGTAAGGTTCTCCGCGGCTAAAAGTATTTCTGCCATAGATTGTTTAAACAGATCCGGGAATAAGTCGTTAATTACCTAAAATTGTTACAAAAGCACGCTTCTTTCGATATGGTCGGCAAGATATTCCTCTTTATTGTGACAGCCTTGATTTTTCAATCTTCATCTTTGAAAGTCATCCTCTTTTTTGGTGACAGCCTCACCGCTGGCTATGGACTCACACCTGAGGAGGCCTTCCCTGCCCTCGTGGAAAAGTCACTCAACAAAAAAGGGGCCAATGTGAAAGTGGTAAATGCGGGTCTCAGCGGGGAGACGACCGCCGGAGGGTTGGCGCGAATCGACTGGATTCTACGACAGCCCATAGATATTTTCGTTCTGGAGCTGGGAGGCAACGATGGTCTTCGGGGACTGCCCATCGATCAAACGAAAAAAAACCTTCAGACCATCATTGACAAAGTGAAGGCAAAGTACCCCAAAGTGAAGATTGTACTAACAGGCATGATGGTGCCGCCCAACATGGGTAAGGAGTACTCCACTGGATTCCGTGATATATTCAAGGAAGTTGCCAGGAAAAACAACGCGGTATTTGTTCCCTTTTTACTCGAGGGTGTTGGAGGAATTGAGAAATTGAACCAGGCGGATGGAATTCATCCCAATGTGGAAGGACACAAGATTGTAGCTGAGAATCTTACAAAAGTCCTATACCCGCTTCTTTAGCGAGTGAGTCACGAATAGAAGTATCGGTCAACGGCTTTCATAACTCAATTAGATTCCAAGAGCCTTTGCAATTCGCTCCACCCAAAGCGAGTACATCTTCCCTGATGGGTGAAGGCCATCAGCGGCTACGTACTCCGGCTTATCAAGTCCTTGTCGGGTGAGATCTGTAATGTTAATGTACTTCACACCAAGTTTCTTTGTAATGGCCAGATTAGCGGCATTGAACTGGTCAATTGCTTTGGTGATTCCTTCCTGCTTGGGTTTTCCAAATGGCGTGTAGCCATAATCCGGAATGGAGACCACAAAGACATTCTCCTTCTTGCCTTCTGCAAGGGTAATTGCCATCTTTAATAGTTCTTTAAATTCCGGCGCATAACTTTCGACAGTCTTCTTCTGATACTGGTTGTTCACACCAATCAACAAAGAAACCAGGCCGAATTCATTTGCCAAGTGCGCTTCCTCGATGGCTGTCTTCAACTGGTCAGTGCGCCAACCCGTGATACCTATAATCCGGGGACCGTCAATTTTATTTCCTTTGACTCGAATTCTCGTTGCAAGTTGTTCGGGCCACCGGTCTTTTGGATCAACACTTTCGCCAATGGTGTAGGAGTCCCCCAGGGCAAGGAATTTTACAGGCACGGTAGTGGAAAATGTTTGTGCTTGAAGATTGGGCATAACAATTAGAAATATCAATAGGAATTTGACCATAGGTTTGCTTTGAACGAAAATACAAAGATTTCGGAATCAATTTATCTTCATACTACTTCAGAAGAGAATAGCATTGTTCCGCAATCTCCCGCTCTTCATTTGTTGGCACCACCAGAATCTTGATCGCAGCTCCCTCCTTGCCGATCTCAAATATTCCTTTGCCTCCATTCAGGTTTTTCCGTTCGTCCAGGTGTATCCCCAGGTGATCCATGTCCCTCGTGGAGAGGTCCCTGGTTAACTCATCATTCTCTCCCACTCCCGCAGTAAACACAAGTGCATCCAGGCCATTGAGGACAGCCATATATGCTCCGATGTATTTTTTGATCCTATAGGCATACATCTCATAAGCAAGTATTGCATCCTTATTCCCCTTTTTATATTCTGCCTTTACATCCCTCATGTCACTCTGAATAGTAAGGCCGAGCACGCCACTTTTCTTATTGAGGATATTGTTTACCTCATCAAGTGAAAGTCCCAACTGGTTAACCATGTGGAAGATGATGGATTGATCAATATCCCCGGCGCGGGTGCCCATCATCAACCCATTCATCGGGCCAAATCCCATGGTTGTATCCACGCATTGGCCGTTTTTAATCGCCGCCATGCTGCAGCCATTTCCCAGATGGATAGTTATGATTTTCGATTCCTGCTTCTTCAGATATGCTGCAGTCCTTTCGGACACATACTTGTGGCTGGTGCCATGAAAACCATATGCCCTGATTTGATGTTTGTCATAAAATTCGTTTGGAATGGCGACGCGATAGGATACCGGAGGCATTGTCTGATGAAAAGCCGTATCAAATACTGCTATCTGCTTTGCGTTCGGAAAAATCTTCTCGGCCACTCCAATCCCGAGATAGTTCGGTGGGTTATGCAAGGGCGCCAGGGGAAACAATTGTCTGATCTTCTCTTTTACGTCTTCAGTGATGATCATCGTTTTGGAAAAACTCTCACCTCCATGAACCACGCGGTGGCCCACTACCTGAATCTCGTCAGAACTTTTGATGACTCCGATCACCGGATCAATCAACAGGTGGGCAACTTCCCTCAGTCCTGCAGCGTGGTCGATGATGTTGATTTGCATGGTCTGCAATTCTTCCTTTCCGTTCAGGAAAGTCTTGTGCTTGATTATTGATCCGGCCTGTCCGATACGGTCGATCAGGCCTGAGCAAACTACATTACCCTCGGGCATCCTGATTAGCTGATACTTAATGGAACTGCTCCCTGAATTAATTACAAATACATTCATGTATTTTCTGGTTCAAATTATTGGGCCTGAATTGCCGTGATCACCACAGTATTAAAGACATCATCGACCGTGCAACCGCGGCTCAAATCATTTACTGGTTTATTGAGGCCCTGGAGCATGGGCCCAATCGCGAGCGCACCGGTCTCACGCTGAACCGCTTTATACGTGTTGTTTCCTGTATTCAGGTCAGGGAAAATCAAGACACTTGCCTGACCGGCCACATCGGAATTCGGCATTTTCTTTTTACCCACGGTGGGATCAACAGCCGCGTCATATTGAATCGGCCCCTCCACTTTCAAGTCAGGTCGTTTTTGTCGTACAATTTCTGTAGCCTTTCTCACTTTATCCACATCCTGACCTTCACCTGAAGTACCTGAAGAATATGATAGCATGGCTATCTTGGGTTCAATGCCAAACATCTTGCTGGTATCGGCCGATGAAATGGCGATATCCGCCAACTGCTCTGATGTTGGATTGGGATTTACTGCACAATCGCCAAAGACAGAAACCCTGTTGGGAAGGCACATGAAGAACACAGAAGATACTGTTGTGATACCTGGCTTTGTCTTTACAAATTGAAGAGCAGGGCGGATCGTGTGTTGGGTGGTATGCGCCGCTCCGGAAACCATACCGTCAGCATCCCCCATGTACACCATCATGGTGCCATAATAAGACACGTCCAGCATAAGATCCCTGGCCATCTCGATAGATATATTCTTACTTTTTCTCAGTTCAAAAAGTTTGTTCACATAAGCTTCGTAATGATCCGATGTGGCCGGATTGACAACATTTATTTTTGCTAGCTCAAGTGAAAGATTCAATCGTTTGAGTGAGGCAGCAATTGATTCTTTGTTTCCAAGGATAGTCAGGTTCACCACCTCTTGCTTGATCAAGGCATCTGCTGCCTGCAGTATACGATCGTCATCTCCTTCAGCCAGTACAATGTGCTTCTTTTGTTCTTTGGCCCTTTTCACGATTTGGTATTGAAACATTCTGGGAGTTATACCAGTGGCCCGGAAAGAAATGATTTTCTTTTCAAGCGCCTTGACATCGACGAATTGATCAAACATACCAATGGCAAGGGATATCTTCTCTTTGTTCTCGATGGTGATGCGCGACTGGGTATTGGCCACACGGGAAACCGTTTTAAATGTTCCGGATTTTACTGAAAGGATGGGCACCACAGTCTCAAGACCTTCAATGAGTTTGATTATAGTTTGCTCAGGTTGCAGTCCTCCAGTCAAAAGAATCCCCGCTATTTTGGGATAGTTCTTGGAGATATTGGCTTGAAGGGCTCCGATGATTATGTCACCACGGTCGCCAGGAGTTACGATTAAAGTGTTCTTTTGAAGACGGGTTAGACAATTATGTAACTGCATGGCCCCCACAATGGAGTTGTCCACCTGGTTGGACAGCATACGCTCCCCAAACAATACTTTGCCGCCAACCGATTCCAGGATCTCCTTCATCGTCGGGCTCCCTAAATCCCTGGATGATGGAATAGAGGTGACGATCAAACCCGTTGGGAGGGCTGCGGTCAGGTGAGTCCTGATCTCCTCATCCTTGTCAAGTTCAATTTTATTCGCCACAACGGTGAGCACTTGCACACCTTCGTCGGTGAAACCTTTGGTGGTGGATACAGCGATATCCACAATTTCGCTTGTCGATTTCCCCTCACCTTTTACAATAATCACGGCGGGGATCCCAAGGTTTTTGGCGATGGAAATATTTCCATCAAATTCGATATTGGAACTGCCACCCATGAAATCAGTTCCTTCCACCACGACAAAGTCATGGTTCCCCTGAAGACGCTTGAACTTGTCGATGATGGTATCGATGAGATAAGACTCTTTTCCGGAATTGATGTATTTGGCCGCCTCACTCCGGGTGAAGGCAAACATATCTTCATAAGGCGTATCCAGGTGAAAGTGACCGCCAATCATTTTGAGGTGACCATCTTTTTCTTCGCCCTCCTGGCTTATGATAGGTTTGAAGTAGGCAATCTTTTCTGTCTTGCCAGCCAGCAGGTTCATGAGCCCGAGGGCAATCACCGATTTTCCGGAGTATGGCTCGGTTGTAGTGAGGTAAATGGCGTTTGTCATTGTCGTGTGGCTTGTGGGCCATTGAATACGACAAAACTAACCCGTCTATCCTGTAATTTACTGATGAAAATCAGAAGAATTGAGATTGGAAACCCTTGTGTGGTGTTGGAATATTTCAGTTGCCTGGCTCAAGTGAATGACTAGGCAACTCGCAATATCACCCAATCTCCAAATACATATCACCTTCCAAACTGATAAGCCATTCCCATCCTGAACCCAGTCAATCCAGGATCACCATGCCTTGACATCTGCTTCTGGTATGCGCCTTCAGCACTTGCCACAAAATGAGATGACACCCTGAAGTTTGCACCGAATTGAACAACACCAATGCCTCCAAGATGATGGTGGGTAGTAGGGGCAACAATTGGCGTGGTATCAGTTGTTGAAGTAACGGCAGTAACCGTTGGAACAGGTGGATGACCACAATGCATTCTGCCCTCTCCGCTTACTGAACCTACTCCAAAGCCAGCACCCACATAGGGCTGAAATCTTCCAAGTATTAATGGCTGATATCGCATAGCCACTGATCCTTGTCCACCGGAAATGGCGCTGGTGCCTTTAGATGCCTGCGCATCCCCCACCAGGGAAAATTTTGCCGACAACCCATATTCCGCCCTCAAGCCTATGGTTCCAACGTCGCCGAGCCTTGAAGTCGACATTCCGCTCATCATTCCAACGCGCAAGAAGAAAGGAGTGAAAAGGCTTTTTCTCGCAACCTGGGTAATATCCTGCGCCGTGGCTGTTGAGGCCGATAGGATAAACAAAAGGACGGCTGATTTGATGAGGGCTATATTTTTCATATTAGACCAGAATGAACCTAATGGTGAATAAATGTAACTATTTGATTGGTGAAATACTATAACAACTTCATATCAGGCAATTGGGTACTGAAGTTTGACTGTTGACGAAATTCAAAGAGAAATCTTCTTATTTTTGAAAAACCACCGCTTCAAGCCATTATGGTTAAGAAAACATTCATCCCATTGTTTGCTCTTGTTTTGCTCGTGTCAGTTGCCTCTGCCAAAAATGAAAAGCCCGACACGGTAGAAGTAGGTGCCTATATTATCAGCATTCACGATATTAATTTCCACGCCCAGGAGTATACAGCGCGTTTCTGGTTGTGGTTCGTGTATAACAATCCCAAGCTTGATTTTGCCAATCAAATCGATATTTCGAATGCCAAGGACATTGAGATTTCTTCCGCAAGCGTTGATACCATCAATGGAAAATATTGGGCCAAGATGCGCATAAAATGCACCATGAAGGAGAATTGGGTGGTGAACGATTTTCCTTTCGATACCCAGCACTTAAAGATCCAGGTCGAGGATGAAGACCTCGACATTGGGGATTTGGTATTTGTTGCCAATACCACTTCCAGCCGATTCGACAATGTCGGTGCCGTGAGCGCATGGACGGTGAAAAACTTTAAAGCCTTCACGAGCATCGTGACCTACAATACTTCCTTTGGCAGTCCCGAAGTGGCTAGTGACACTCACACTTTTTCGAGGTTTTCCATTGAACTGGATATTGAGCGTGAGGCGAAAGGTCTTTTTCTAAAGATATTCCTTGGAATGTATTTCGCGTTCCTGATTGCCCTTGTCAGCTTCTTAACGGACACCAATGAACTCGACCCCAGGTTTGGTTTGCCTATCGGCGGATTGTTTGCGGCCGTTGGAAACAAATACATCATTGACTCCCTTTTGCCGGAATCATCCCAATTCAGTCTAGTTGATATTCTTCATAACCTTACATTCCTGGGAATCTTTATGATTCTCACCACTTCAGCGATTGCATTAAAACTGCATAATAACAATAAGGTGGATCAAGCACATCGGGTCAATAAGGTCGGAGCGATTGTCGTCATCGTTGGGTATATACTTTCAAACATCTACTATATCATAAATTCATAGGGCAAGATTGAAGTTGGTCGGGGTTTGCAGTCTCGACCTTACAAATGTGACCCTTTGAAGTTACACGATTTGTAATCCATCCTTTATGTCTTGAGTAACCAAACTGTTGTGGACTTCTTGTAGAAGTAATTGGTGCGTATATGGATTTGATGTGGATTACAAATCCACCTCCGAACAATCCACTTCGGAGGGGTCAGGGATCACAGATCCCGACCACGCTCCCACCCGACCAATGTGATCCTGCCGAGCAAAGTAAATCTCGACTAACTTGGATGATGATGGCTTCCGTGTAGTTCAGGAACTTGCTAACTGTAAAT
>JANYHW010000052.1 GCA_025358885.1 Cytophagales bacterium
TGGCGATACTCCCTGGAACCGTCGCGGGGCTTTCATGATGTTAATCATTTTTTCTGACCCTGCGTCTTGGCTACATTAGTGTCATCCAATCAAACCAATAAACCATGCTTTCCGGATTATTTATCAACCTCGCCCTCGCCCTGATCTTTGGCGCCACGATTGGATTGGAGCGGGAAAGCAGCAAGCCCGGTGAAGCCAATGCCGGTGGGGTAGGTGGCATCCGCACATTCACTTTGATTTCCCTGGTGGGCGGTCTTGCCGGAGTTTTGTTCTTGCACGAGGCTACATCGCTGGCCCTTTGCCTGGTGGCTGGTTTTCTGCTCTTGTTGATTTCGTACTACATCGTTGAGTCACTTACAACCAAGCGCTTTGGCATCACGAGTGAATTATCTGCCGTAGCAACTTTCTTTATCGGTGTACTGGTGGTGATCGATATCATTCCGCTTCAAATTACAGTAGCGATTTTCGTCATGCTGGTATTTGTCCTGTCCTTGAAATCCAGGACCACCCAGCTGATGGCCGGCATCTCGCGCCATGAAGTGCAGGCTTTTATCAGTTACGCTATCATTGCCCTTGTGGCGTTGCCGGTATTGCCGGATTATTCCTATCAACTAAAAGATCTCCCCATGCTGCATGACATCATGAAGGGGCTCAACGTGGATGTTGAAAGGTTTGACAACCTGGACCTGATCAACCCAAGAAAAATCTGGATGGTGGTGGTGCTGATTACCGGGATCGATGTGTTCGGATACATCCTGGGCAGAATTGTGGGGGATAAAAGTGGATTTGCCGTGGCAAGTTTTATGGCAGGGTTTGTGTCATCCACCTCTACCACCCAATCCCTGGCCCTGCGCAGCAAGAAGTCGAAGTTTATCAACCACCTGGTAGGTGCCGCCGTCCTGGCCAACCTGGCGAGCTTCCTTCAGATATTTCTGTTGGTCGGTCCGCTGAATCCCCAATGGCTGATTTCCATCGCTCCCAGCATTTTGCTCATGGTCCTGACCGCAGGCGTTATCTCCATCATTTACTTTAGGAAGAAGGAGCCCAAAGAGCAGGCCGACGAAGAGGAGAAAAAAGGCACGAACATTTTTTCAATCATGCCCGCCCTGAAATTTGCAGGAATACTGATCGTGATCAGGATTGTGACCAGGGTTTGCTTGATTGTATTTGGGCAGTCGGGATTTATCATCAGTTCCATTATCGCTTCGTTTGCGGGTATTGACGCCATCATCGTGAACCTGGCGGACATGGCGGGGAAGAGCATTACGTTTGAATTTGCTTTTCTCACCTTCCTGGCCATAAATGCAACCAATTTGATGAGCAAGTCGGTGTATTCGTATGTGCAGGGCGATAGGGGATTTGCCATGAAGTTCTTTTTGTCGGCATGGATTATTGTGGGGGTTGGTGCGTTGTGGTTGGTATTTATATAGAAGGAATAGAATAGTTATAGCATTTTCCGTGTACAGTGGAGAAGAAGTACATTGCCTCTGAAACACTTTTGCGAATCGAATCCGGAATAAATACAGCAGTCATCCTAACTATGTGATCCCACCAATGAAAAAAGTCAAACTCCTCACCCTGATAATCCTGATCTCCTGTCAGGGAAACAAAAATGACGATACGACGATCAAGGAAAACCAAGCCCTGTCAAATATTTTTGATTCTATCGAAAAGTACGGAACCGCCCCTGAGGACAGCCTGTACAGGGGATTTCACCCAAAGGGAAAGTGGTCATCCATCGCGTATGGGGATCAACAAATAAAAGCAGATACCCTTAAAAAATATGTTGCCGCCCTGACGGCCATTGACGACGGCACCTTGTCGGGTCAAGAGAAGATCAGCAAGGAACTTATGCTCATGGATTTGAATGATCAGATTGAATTCATCCACTATGACATGATTCTAATCCCTTTCAATGCGGAAGGTGGATTTTACAATCAAATGTCATATTCTCTACGCAACCTTCCTTTTAACACGGCGCAGAATTATAATGACTACCTGGGCTGGCTCTCCAACTATGATAAGTTACTCCAGGATAATATGACCCTGATGCAAAAGGGAATGAGCAAGGGCATTGTAGCGCCTAAAGTCATTGTCAGAAATACACTGGACCTTCTGAAGCCATGGATGGTAGATAGTTACGACCGGTCAGTTTTTTATGGTCCGATCAGCAAGATGCCTGAGGCAATCAAGGAGACTGATCGAAAAGCCATTAACCAGGAGAGTGAAAGGATGATCACCAGGTTAATGACCACGTATCAAACTTTGAATAAGTTTTTTGCCAATGAATACATGGCAGCAGCCCCTGAGAAGCCGGGCATCAGTTTTGTGCCCGGCGGTAAAGAGTACTATGAAAACAGGGTGAATCATTATACTACACTTCCGCTTACCCCCGACTCGGTTCACAACCTGGGTCTTTCTGAGGTTGCCCGGATCCGTGCGGCAATGGAGAAAATCATCCGCGATACAAAATTCAAAGGATCTTTTGCAGACTTCTTGCAGTACCTGAGAACCGACGATCAGTTCTATGCGAAAACTCCCCAGGAACTTTTGAATTACGCTGCCTGGCTAAGCAAGAAAGCGGAAGGACAGCTCCCAAAATATTTCAATAAACTATACACCTTGCCTTTTACCGTCGAACCGGTGCCGGCCAGTATTGCCCCGACCTATACGGGTGGCCGCTATGTCGGCGGATCATGGGAATCGAAAAGAGCAGGAATTTATTGGGTGAACACCTATGATCTCAGAAGCAGGACACTGTATACCATACCTGCCCTCACTGTCCATGAGGCCGTACCCGGGCATCACCTGCAAGGCGCTTTGGCTGCTGAGATAAAGGGCATCCCGAAATTTCGCAACCGGTATTATATAAGTGCATTTGGTGAGGGTTGGGGACTGTACAGCGAATACCTGGGAGAGGAGATGGGAATGTACACCACGCCGTATGAAATGTTTGG
>JANYHW010000055.1 GCA_025358885.1 Cytophagales bacterium
GAAATCGGGTAAAAGGTTTTTGCCAATGATTTCGGCAAAGGATGGAGAATTCAATGCCAGGAACACCATCACGATGGCCAACGCAAGGGAAATGAAAGAAAGGAAAACCGATTCAGCCAAGAAGGACAAGACAAGAATTCGTTTCCCTGATCCAACTATTTTCTTTATCCCAATTTCTTTCGCCCGGCCCATTGCCTTGGCGGTCGCGAGATTCATGTAGTTGATACAGGCGAGAAGGATGATGAGTAACCCTACACCGGCGAATGAATAAAGATATGACAGGTTGCCATGAGGCTCGTTGTCCTGTGATTCAGATTTAAAATGAATACTAGTCAGAGGCTCCAATATCGGAGTGTACTTTCCTTTCACCTGATCACCCGTCTGCTTGAAGTATTTAACATAGATACCCGGCCACTTCTTGTAAAATTCGGCCGGCTCATAATCTTGTGGCGCAAGAAGATACAGGTACACATCGGGGTTCCAGAATTTCTCGGAGGAAGGGGCGGTACCGACTCCTTGCCACCCCCTGAAATCCGGGAGGCCAGCCAGCAGGATATCAAACCGCAGGTGTGTATTATCAGGCATGTCTTTGATAACGGCAGTCACCTTTCTGGGCTCGTTGCTAATGATGAGGATTTTGTCGAGCGGGTCACCACTTCCAAAATATCGGGCGGCGGCAGATTGCGTCATGACCATGCTGAGATTGTCGTTCATGCAGGTATTCACATCTCCTGCTACAAATTCATGGTTAAAAACTTTAAAGTATGATTGATCGGATTGAATGATGTCCTCCTCATAAAAGCTTCTTGAATCCATCTTTGCCTCATATTTCACGAGCGTGCGGTCCATCAATTTTATGGGCAGAAATGCCTGTAATTCAGGGAATTCTTCCTTCAACACCGGACCCAATTCGCGCGCCGTATAGGCTATATGCTCGTCTATCCCTGTTATTTGATAGTGGGCACCCAGTCGATAAATCCTCTCGTGGTTAATGTAATGTTGATCATAGGTCAAATCACTTTGGAGGATAAGTAGCAAAATAATGCCGACTCCAATTCCCAGGGCCAGTCCGAGAATGTTCAGCATCGTGAAGAATTTGTCCTTCAGGAACATTCGAAGCGTGAACCTGATATGGTCAACCAGCATGTGATTCGTCTTGTTTAACGAATATCAGTAAAATCTCAGGTATTATTCATATTTCAATGTCTCGGCTGGCTTCGTCCATGCCGCCTTGAAAGTTTGAGAACTTACGGAGACAAAGGCGATCAAGGTGACAACACCACCGGCCAGAAGGAAAATGAACGGACTGATTGAAATCCGGTAGGGAAATGATTGCAACCATTGATTCATAACAAACCATGCAAGTGGCCAGGCTACAAGGTTGGATAAAATTACAGGTTGCAAAAAGCTCCGCGACAACAGCAATACGATTTCCGATACCGTAGAGCCCAAAACTTTCCTAATGCCGATCTCCTTGGTTCGCTGCAACGCCATGAATGACGCGAGTCCAAAGAGTCCAAGGGAGGCGATAAAAATGGCGAGTGCTGTAAACAAAGTGAACACCTGGCCAAAGCGATCGTCCTTCTCATATTGTTTGTTGAAGAACTGATCGAGGAAAAAATAGTCGAAAGGATTGTCAATGAAAATTTGTTTCTGAATAAACTCCCTGGCCTGAAAAACCTTACTGCCTTCCATATTAATTTTCTCTTTGCCCTTCGTACTCCAACTATGACAACATCGCGGTGAAATCCTTGTATCAAGTCACCTTCAATTTCCTCATACAGATGACCTGGACAAAACCTTTTAAGGAGCAAAAGGACATGGCTGGGAGGATCTGTGTCAAGGTCGTTCATTCCGGTTAATATATTTCAAGTTAAAATCACCGTCGCCAACTTAGCCGCAGCGCTGAATGGCGCAAGACGACGGAGGGCTGATCCAATATATAGACAACATCCATGGGATTTTTAATTTGCCATTCTGCCACTTTCCATGCCTCGCTGCAAATCTGCAAGTAACTGGTCATATTCATTTTCAAATTGGCGCGCGAGGGTCGCCTCACCCTGCTCATACAAATTCCTTTGCAATGCGCCAAGCACGAATAATTCTTTTCGCAATTCGTATGAAAGTGCTGCTCCCTCGGCAATGAGATAGGCTGCCATTTCATTGGCTTGTGCACCGACCACGCGTGATATGACCAATGCCTTTTCCCTCTGACCGGCCTGGAAAAGCAGGTTTACTGTGTCGGGAGTAGATGGATCATAGGCAATTACCTCATACGGCATTTTCTCTAGCGAAAAAAGCAGTGTTTTGATTGCCTTCTCCACCTTGTCCTCGTCCAGCAATGCTTGTGCAAGGGTATTCAAGTTGGTTCGGTGCATCAGGACTTGGGTTCTGTAGTCACCGGTGTAGTAAACGGATGGATCGTCCAGGCCACGGTATTTAAATTGACTTACCATGAGGTCATACGTTTTTTCTGTGTCCACCAAATGTGGACGGTCATTCTTTGGATTATTCAAAGGCAACACACGGTAAGCATTTCCTTCCTGTATGATATAGGGACTCATGTCAAGGTTCAGCTGTGACAAGGATGTATTGTTAAGATAAATCGGACGCTCCCATTGTGTGGTAACGAGCAGGTCAAGGAAGGCAAGATCAACCTTATCCAGATGATCCTTCAGCAACTTGAGCTGCATCTGCTCTGTAATATTTCTCTCCATTCCTTTCGGAATAATCCCCTTTGAAAGAAGTAGTCCTTTGTCCACGGTGATGGTGAGGATTTTACTTGGAACTACATTATAATCGCCATTTCTCAAGCCTGCGAAATCCTTTGCAAGGAGATCAAGATACTCTTTGGCATCCATGCTCTTGATCCCTGCATTCACAAAGGGGAGATAGTCGTTAGGGCCACCCTGGCGATATTGACTCGGGGATAGTGTGTAGTGAAATGGCTTCGATTCGTATGATTGTCTTGTGGTTTGATCAATGTACCAATCCGTGTTGCAATAACTTAAGACCAACACGCGCAAGTCTGTTCGGCAACCTTCTGTCTCCTGAGCATACCATAGTGGGAAGGTGTCATTATCACCTCCGGTAAAGATTACGCCATTTGAATCGCAGGAATTGAGCGTATTGGATGCAGAATCCACGGAAAAGAACCGGTTGGATCGGTTGTGATCATCCCATCCCTCTACCAACAATATGCCCGGTGCCATCAAGGCCACAATCGTAGCAAGAACCCTTATTGCTTTACTATTTTTTGTCAGCCGTTGAATCACATCGGCCATCGCCAATACAGCCAGTCCAATCCATATAGCAAAAGCATAATAGGAACCCACATAGATGTAATCTCTCTCCCGTGGTTCCGTAGGTGGTGAATTCAAATAAAAGACAATGGCAAGGCCCAGCATAACAAACAGGAGGGTGATCATAAAAAAGCTGCGCTTGTCTTTCCAATACTGAAAAGCCATCCCAACAATTCCAAGCAGCAATGGAATCATGAAAAAGTTATTCCGGGCTTTGTTGGACTCCAGTTGAGCAGGTACCTTTCTGAACCATTGATCAGGCGATAACCAGTTTGCTCCCTGCTCATCGCCTTCCCGACCGGCGAAGTTCCAGAGGAAGTAACGCCAATACATGGTTCCCATTTGGTGGCTGAACATATAACCAAGATTCTGAATGAATGTCGGTCGCTGGCCTTCCTTCAGCCCCATGAGCTGTTGATACGCTGCCTTCTCTTTAGTGTCCCATGCCCTTGGGATGATTGTTTCTTCTCCGGGCGGGTATGCATAGCCAACTCGCTGTTCTGACAATTCGTACCTATCTTTTCCTTTAATATAGGTCATGGCACCATATTCATACCCAACCGGCTGGGCTGAAAAATAGGGTCCAAACAGCAGCGGACGACTGCCATATTGCTCTCTCTTCAGATACCGGACAAAACTCATGACATCCTTTGGAGCGCTCTCATTGATTGGAGTATCCTCATTGGACCTGATCAGAATCAAGGTGTAGGAACTGTACCCGATGAGAATAAATGTTGTGGCAAGAATCAGGGTGTTACCCAAAGCAAATTGTCTTCTTTGTGTATAGTAAATTCCATATATGAGCATACCTGTGATCGCCCCAAAGAACACCATGGCGCCAGATCCAAAGAACATACCCAGTGTATTCACAAAATAGAGCTCAAAATGTCCGGCCAGGGTAGGCAATCCCGGTATGATCAAATCATTGATGATTAATACCACACAACCGCTTGACACCAGCGCCAGAACAATCCCCCATGCGCTTGTCTTATACTTCTTAAAGTAGTAGATCAACACGAGGGCAGGGAGCGTAAGTAAATTGAGAAGATGCACACCAATCGATAGGCCGATCATGTAAGCAATAAGAAGCAGCCAACGGTTCGACTTACCGGCATCCTGGATTGATTCCCATCTCAATACGGCCCACACCA
The DNA here is from genome assembly GCA_025358885.1 of Cytophagales bacterium. Taxonomy (GTDB): domain Bacteria; phylum Bacteroidota; class Bacteroidia; order Cytophagales; family Cyclobacteriaceae; genus ELB16-189. The sequence goes on from JANYHW010000055.1 coordinate 4,454, forward strand.
CAAATGCAGTAAAGAAAGACGACAAGGCATAAACCTCCGCTTCCACAGCCGAAAACCAAAACGAATCCGTAAATGCATAGGCAAGTGCTCCCGCCATGCCTGCGGAAATGAGTAGATACTTTTTTTCATTCAGTGAAGAGTCTCGCGATGCAACTGTCAGCTTCATTCCCACGAGGACGATCGACCAGAATAGAAATAGAACTGTGAAGGCACTAGCGAGCGCACTCATGACATTCATCGCATAGGCTACTTTTGTCACATCCCCAAAGGACAGGAAGGAAAACAAGCGACCGAGGAGCAGAAAGAGGGGTGCTCCAGGAGGATGAGGCACTTGAAGCTTATAAGAAGCGGCAATGAATTCCCCACAATCCCAATAGCTGGCCGTTTCTTCAAGGGTTAGCAAATAGACAGTCAGGGCTAAACTAAATGTAAACCAAGCTGAAATATTATTTGTGGTTCGAAAATTCAGACTTCCGAAGATTGGGGTGGAAGCAATATTTGTGTTGAAATTTCTCAATAAAATGCCAGGACGAAAGAAAAGTATGATGTTCCAAATCATCCTTCTTTGCGCAGACCTTTCTCCAATTGACTTTGCTTCCCTGGCTCGTTTTTGAAGTAGATCTCCTTCGATTTCCTCATACAAATCGTTAGGACAAAACCATTTGAGGAACCGGAGTGAAGAATAACCCTCTTCAATATGTAACTGGTCTTTATCTCTCATCTCCACGATATTTTTTTCAATTGTTTACCGGCTCTCAAGTCCTGGTTCATAATCCAACATCAAGATCCGGATATCTTTAACTGTGGCACCATTTTCCACAAATCCAACCGTGACTCTTTCATCGTTCGCAACATGGACATCCCCGCACTGGTGATAGAGAATATCCTTTTTCTCCTTCCTCCCCTCTCCTTCGTTCCTCCTCCCAACGCCGACTTGATGTAACCCTTGTCCTCCAGTCGGTACAAGGTCACATGCACAGCACTGAGGTTGACATCCCTTTTCAATTTCATTTCGATTTCTTCTGAGATCGCCGCACCGTATGCGTCTTCCTGTAGTGCGGCCACCATCGTCAGAATCAATTCTTCGAATTCGCCGAGGTACTCCTTTCCCATATCCTTATATTTTGTTAAGCAAATAAGGAAAAATTGCTGAATCATGCAAGACGGAATAAAGACCTCGCCCCGTGGCCAGAATGAACGCATTACCGGAAGTAGGGATTGAATAAACCGGTTCCGGAGCACAAAAAAGGGCAGGTCTTTCAACCTACCCCTACCTAACCGTTCCTTTGGAGCTATTTCTTCTCCAACAATTTTGCGTGTGCGGATGCAAGTCGTGCAACGGGCACCCTCGGTCCTGAACAAGAGACATAGTTGAGTCCGATCTCATGACAGAACATGATGGATTCAGGGTGGCCTCCGTGCTCGCCACAGATTCCAACTTTCAATTCATGATTTTTCCTACGTCCATCCTCCACGGCAAGCCACATGAGTTTGCCCATGGCCTTGCGGTCCAGAACTTCAAATGGATTATCCCTGAGCAATCCATTAGAGATGTAGAAAGGTAGAAATTTATTCTCGGCGTCTTCCCGAGAGAACGAGAATGTGGCTTGTGTCAAATCATTGGTGCCAAAGGAAAAGAAGTCAGCAACCTCAGCGAGTTCACTACCCTGGAGGCAAGCGCGAACTACTTCGATCATTGAACCAAATTTAAATTTCAAGGTTAGATTTCGCTCATTCTCAATTTCTGACTGAATGACGTTCACAAAGGCTTTAACTTTCTTAAGTTCTTCAGCTGTGCAAACCTGAGGAACCATGATTTCCGGACGGGCGTCAATCTTATCCACCTGACAATCGGCAGCAGCCTCCAGAATGGCGCAAATCTGCATTTGATAGATTTCAGGGAACGTCAACCCAAGCCTTACACCGCGGTGTCCCAGCATTGGATTCACTTCGTGCAGTTCATGCACTTTCTTCAGCATCTGCTCTTTCTTTTCGATGGCTTTCTCCACCAGTTCAACGCCGGCCATCGTAAATGGCTCCGAAGATTTTTCTGCCATCTTCAGGTCAGCATTCAACAAGCGGAGACTTCCAAACAGGTTGGTGACACCCGCCACAGTACCTCTTAACTTATGCAGGTTTTCCAGGTCATCCCTCAACACCTCTTCCGTAGGAAGGAATTCATGGATGGGAGGATCCAGCAATCTTACCGTTACCGGTTTACCACTCATCACAGTAAATATTTCTTTGAAATCCTGGCGTTGGATATCTTTTAACCTGTTGAGGGCTGACTCTCTTTCTTCTTTCGTAGCCGCAAGGATCATTTCTACCACAATCGGCAGGCGGTCCACATCGTTGAACATCCGCTCAGTTCTACACAGCCCAATCCCCATTGCGCCAAAGCTCAAAGCTTTTTTTGCAGCAGCCGGAGTATCCGCATTGGCCATGACCAGAAGCATGGCTGCTTCATCAGCCCATGTTAGCAACTGCTTCAATTCATCAGAGAAAGTTGACTCTACAGTAGGAATCACACCTTTATATACAAAACCCGTTCCACCATCAATCGTGATGTAATCTCCTTCATGCAACACTTTATCCCCAATCTCCGCCTGACGCAACTTCACATCCACTTTGATACCTTCAGCTCCTGCCACGCAGGGTTTGCCCATTCCGCGAGCGACGACGGCAGCATGGGACGTCTTACCGCCCCGACTTGTCAAAATACCCTGAGCTGCGAAGAATCCATGGATGTCTTCCGGTTTAGTTTCTTCTCTCACCAGAATTACTTTCTCACCCTGATGGCCGAGCAATTCAGCACGGTCAGCATCAAACACTACATGACCAGAAGCAGCACCCGGAGAAGCAGGAAGGCCTTGAGCAAGTGGTTCAGCATTGTATGATGCATCCAAACGCGGGTGCAGCAATTGCTCCAGCACTTCTGGCTTGATTCTCAGCAACCCTTGATCCTTGCCGATCAATCCCTCCTTTACCATTTCTACGGAAGTACGCACCATCGCCGTGGTGTTCATCTTGGCATTGCGCGTTTGCAAGCAATAGAGAACACCTTTTTCAATGGTGTATTCAAAATCCTGTACTTCTTTGTAGTGCGATTCAAGTTTGTTTCGTAAAGTTTCGAGTTGATTGTACAACTCTGGCATTTCGGTTGCGAGCTGGGCTACCGATTTGGGCGTGCGTATCCCGGCTACGACATCTTCGCCCTGTGCATTGGTGAGGTATTCACCAAACATGATGTTTTCTCCTGTCCCCGGATCGCGGGTGAATCCAACGCCTGTGGCGCAATCATTGCCCATATTTCCAAAGACCATGGTCACGACATTCACGGCAGTGCCATTGGCCATGGCAGGCGTAATCTTGAATTCTTTCCTGTAATCGATGGCGCGTTTTCCCATCCAGGAATTGAAGACTGCTTTGATCGCGATCTCTAATTGTTCGTACACATCTTCCGGGAATGGTTTTCCCGTATGCTCATTTACAACGCCGAGGAATCTTTCGCTAATCTCTTTGAGGTCAGCAGTGTTCAATCCAACGTCCACTTTTACACCAGCGCGTTTTTTTACTTCTTCAAAGTGTTTGTCAAATTTTTCATCCGGTACACCCAGTGCCACCTTGCCAAACAATTGGATAAACCTGCGGTAGGCATCGTATCCAAACCTTTCGTTTCCTGTTTGCTTTATCAAACCCAGTAATGTACGGGAGTTCAGGCCAAGGTTTAATATCGTATCCATCATGCCAGGCATTGACATTGCAGATCCGGATCGAACGGAAACCAATAGCGGATTTAGTGGATCTCCGAATTTCTTTTTGCTTGCCTCTTCTATCTGGGCAACCTGCTCAATTACGTCATGCATCAACCGGGCAGGGAGCTTTTTATCTGCCGTGGCCAGGTAAGACAAACATGCCTCCGTAGATATTACAAATCCCGGGGGCACGTTGAGTCCGATTTGGGTCATTTCACAAAGGTTAGCTCCTTTTCCACCCAGGAGCTGCTTGTTTTTTCCATCGCCTTCGCAGAAGGAAAAAACGTACTTGGTCTTCTCCATCAGGTCATTGTCCTCAACAGGATGTTTTAGTGTGAGTGTGTCCATACGATTTGACTTTTTTGTTGTAACAAAGTATCACCCTTTGACGCTGAAAAAGGATGATATTCATCAGTCCTGCCGGTAATTGAAATCATGATGGCAACCACTGCCCTCCGGAATGACCAGCAGCACCGGCGGTTGTGGGGGTTCGAAAAACCCTCTTTTATTCTATTAATAAGAGATTATTACAAGGATGATTTTGAGGATTTCCATTACCTCCAAATCAAATCCGCCCATTCAAATCCGTATCAAAAAGTGCTAACTTGCATACGAAAACAAACGATTGAATCATGGCGCGGGTAGAACTTATTATGCCCAAAATGGGCGAAAGCATCATGGAGGCCACCATCCTCACTTGGCTGAAAAAACCTGGCGACAAGATCGAGCAAGACGAGTCCGTATTGGAAGTAGCAACGGATAAAGTGGATACCGATGTACCTTCGACGCACGCCGGCGTACTCACGGAAATCCTGGCGAAGGAGGGTGAAGTGGTAAAGGTTGGAACCGTCATTGCCATACTTTCATCCGACGTAGAAGAAAAATCGTCAAAAACTTCCCCCCAGCCCCCTGAGGCTCCTACAACCAAAGCCAAGTCCCAGGCCAAGGCTCAAGCGGTCAATGTTCCGCTAGTCAGCACAAACGGCAGCAGTCACGCTACCATAGACTACAAATCCTCGTCACGCTTTTATTCTCCACTCGTAAGGAACATCGCTAAGGAAGAAAGGATACCCGTATCTGAATTGGAGACCATTGCCGGGAGCGGTGCCGCAGGAAGAGTAACAAAGAAAGATATCCTCGCTTATGTAGAGCACCGTTCACCAGGCCAGGCCGCCATCGGAGGACGTCCCTCCATTTCATCGGCTCCTTTGGTGCCAGCCTCCATCAGCGCAGGGGATGAAATCATTCAGATGGATCGCATGCGCAAGATGATTGCGGAACGCATGGTCGACTCCAAGCGGATTGCCCCTCATGTTACCTCGTTTGTGGAAGCAGATGTAACCACCATTGTATCGTGGCGCAGCAAAGTAAAGAACGAATTCCAAAAGAGAGAAGGTGATACCCTTACGTATACACCCATCTTCATGGAAGCGGTGATTATGGCGATCAAGGACTATCCCATGATCAATGTTCAGGTAGATGGTGACAGGATTATCCGGAAAAAGGAAATCAATATTGGAATGGCGGTGGCTTTGCCCTCAGGTAACCTCATTGTACCGGTCGTGAGAAATGCAGATCAATATAACCTCAGTGGATTGGCGAAAGCTGTAAATGACCTCGCTACGCGCGCCCGTGAAAACAAACTAAAGCCGGATGATCTTGCCGGCGGGACGTACACCATTTCCAACGTAGGAACCTTTGGCAATGTGATGGGAACCCCGATCATTGTTCAGCCACAAGTCGGAATTCTCGCAATCGGTGCTATTCAGAAAAAACCTGCTGTGATCGAAACACCGGCGGGTGATGCAATTGCCATCAGAAACAAAATGTTTCTCTCCCATTCCTATGACCACCGGGTTGTGGATGGAGCCTTGGGTGGCAGTTTTGTAAGGCGCGTAGCGGACTACCTTGAGAAGTTTGATATTAACAGGACGATTTAATAAGGAGGAGGAAAGTCCCGGTTTGGATTAGTCCAGTATGAACCAGGGTAAAAGAGCGATCAGCAGAGTAATGAGAAACCAGATGAGCAGTTTGCGGTCGGTCTTTTCTTCTGGATTCATGAGTTAGGCGTTCAGAATCGTAACGCAACTGTCAATTCGGAGTTTGAATTTTTAACATCTTCTTAACAATAAATAAACCTAAATCCTACCGTCAATTGGGCTAATACCCACAGGCCGCCAGACTAACTCGGTCTTAAGTTTCATATCCAATGGTATAAGTTAACCCCGACATGAGTTTAAGATCATGGCCTATCTTTAATCCGGTCCTTTCATTTAAAAAACTGATTTATACCCATAGGAATAATTAATATTGCATCAAAATAAAATCATCATGAAATTCGGAACAAAGGCAATTCATGCGGGTGTAGAACCTGATCCAACTACGGGGGCCATCATGACTCCCATTTTTCAAACTTCAACATACGTTCAGGCATCGCCAGGCAAGCACAAAGGCTATGCCTATGCACGCGGAGCCAATCCTACCCGCAACTCCTTGCAAAAAAGCATAGCGGCATTGGAGAATGGAAAATTTGGTATTTGCTTTTCTTCGGGGATGGGTGCCACTGATGCAGTGGTCCGCCTCCTTAACCCAGGTGATGAAGTCATTACTTCCAATGACCTATACGGCGGGTCATACCGTCTTTTCACGAAAGTGTATGAGCGCATGGGGATCAAGTTTCATTTCGCTGACCTTACCCATGCAGACAATATCAAACCGTTGATCAACGCCAAGACAAAATTGTTATGGCTTGAAACACCATCAAACCCACTGATGAGGATCATTGACATCCAGGCATGTGTTGCCCTGGCAAAGTCAAGCAATATCCGGGTAGCTGTCGACAATACTTTTGCCTCACCTTATTTGCAAACACCACTCGACATGGGTGCTGATATTGTCATGCATTCGGTGACCAAGTATCTCAGCGGCCACAGCGACGTAATTATGGGAGCCTTGGTGGTTAATGATGAGAAGCTCTACCAGGAACTGGCTTTTATTGCAAATTCCTGTGGTGCGGTGCCTGGTCCGCAAGATTCGTTCCTGGTGCTACGGGGTATCAAGACGTTACACCTGCGCATGGAAAGGCATTGCTTCAATGGAAAAAAGATTGCAGAATATCTGCGACATCATCCCAAGATCGGAAAGGTATATTGGCCTGGGTTTGAAGATCATCCCAACCATTCAATTGCAAAAAGGCAAATGCGCGATTTTGGCGGTATGCTTTCCTTTACCCTTAAGGATGATCGCCTTGAACAAGCCATCAGGTTCTTGGAACATGTTAAACTGTTTTCGCTTGCTGAGTCGCTTGGGGGTGTAGAATCACTGATCAATCATCCTGCATCCATGACGCACGCAAGTATTCCAAAAGCAGAGCGTGAGAAGAACGGACTTTCTGATACCCTGATACGTCTAAGCATTGGCGTTGAAGATATTGAGGACCTGATAGCTGATCTTGATCAGTCACTCGCCTCAGTGTGAGGGTGACTGCGTTGAGATTGGTCTGAAAATTTCCGCCGGTAACCGGACGATAAACTCACTCCCCTTGTGGGAAGTTTTCAATTCAATCGAACCTCCAAGCCTGTCCGCCAGGATTTTTACAATGGCAAGCCCGAGGCCATTAGAACTCTCACCAGCCGTAGGACGTGCACTCAGTTTCTTAAATTTTTGAAATAATTGTTGCTGATCTGTTTCAGAAAACCCAGTTCCTTCATCTTTAACAGAGATTCTGATTTGGCCATTTTCCCACCCACCTTTGACCTCCACGTTTGAATTCCTTGGGGAGAACTTGATGGCGTTTGATATGAGGTTATCAACGATTCGTCCCAGGTAATTTGGTTCTGAAATAATACGCTGATCGAGGGGATTACTGATCGTGATCTGGATTCCTTTGGCATCCGCGATCGGACCAAAGGCGTGCACCTTTTCCCCAAGAAACTGATTAAAAGAAAAAACCGTAGGTTGGGTATTCTCCTGTTGTTGCTTCCAGGCATGCACATCGAGCAGGTCGATGATCAGGTCTAAGCCGCCCTGCGTACTCTCCTTGATCAAACGCACATATTCATGTTGGTTTGGGTTCAGGTTCCCCTCCATCTCCAGTATTCTTACAAGACCGAATATTCTATTGAGGGGTGATTTCAGGTCATGGGCGACAATATTCATCAGGGTATCTTTCTGATGGTTGATGTCGTCCAATTCACGGTTGCTGTTAGCCAGGATGTAATTCTGTTTGGAAATCTCTTCACGTGCCTGGAGAATTCGTTCATTCTGATCTTCCAATTTCAAATTGAGTAGTTTTCTCCGCTGACTCACTCTCCAGATGGTGACAGCCAGGCCTCCAACAAATAGTACAATCACCCCCAACAAAATATTTTGCAGCTTCTGCCTGGCAATGAGAGACTCGGCTTGCACTCCGCGTGCCTTTAGTAATTCATTCTCCTTTTCTGTGCGTTCGATTTGCAGTTGAAACTGCAATCGTTCAATTTCTTTGTTGAGATCTGCATTTTGTATTTTGCCGTCCAGAATCAGGAATACATCACGGTACTCCTTTGCTTGTGCCGGTTTGCGGGCAGCAGCATAAATTTCACTCAAACACCTCGCTGCCTCCCGTTGAAAAACAAGATTTCCGCTTCGTCCAGAACTTTCATAAACCATTTTCAAAGTTGGCAAAGCAATCTCTCCCTGCTTCTGTTCTACTAAGCATTTTGCGATGACCAATTGTGCCCGGAGAAAAATTTTCTGGTTTGTTTTTTCAGATACGATCTGAACGATTCCACGGGCCATGGCAGAGGCTTCCGCAGTCTTCTTCTGCATCAGCAGGATTTCCGCTATTCCAATCTTCAACTCGGCCTTGGTGATCCGATCATTCATGGCTGTCGCGATTGAATCAGCTGCCTGAAACTGACGCAATGCAAGCGGGGTGGAATCCATTTCCTGATATACCAGCCCCAGTTCCATGTATGCGGAGGTAATGGCACGGAAATCACCCAGTTCTTTCCTGAGTGCAAGCGCTTTTTCCGCATTCTCCAGCGCCTTGGTATAATCTTTTTTTGATTTGAACAGATCAGCCAGGCTTCGGTGAATGTATGCCAGACCGGATTTATTATGGATGCGTTCAAAGAGATCTTTTGAAACAAGAAAATTCGAATAAGCGCGGACAAGGTCGCCCAGGTCAAAGAATATCCGACCCACATTGTTATAGGCATGCGCCAACTGCAGCGTGTCATGTTGCTGCTGTGCCACAACGATGGAGCGGTTGTGAAAATCCAAAGCGCCCTGATAATCGCCCTGATTGCTTTTGGCAAGGCCGATGAAACTTAACGGACGAGACAACGTCTTTTTCAAATCCAGTTTTTGCCCCAGATCATAGGCCTTGCTGCAATAAGATATGGTGCTGTCGGGATAAGAGTACCGGTACTCAAAGCCAATCGCATTCAGCACATCAAACTGATTTTTATCAGAGGTCGATTTCAGTACATGCTGAAGGCTGTCGATGATCCTTATATTTTGAGAAGACACCGAAAAGGAGGCAGCGAGGACTGCCCCAAAAAATACCATTCGGACTAAAGCAATGCGCAGGTTCATGTGGAGAGACTCACGGTCAGCCATAAGTGTAGCCAACTCAAAATTACGGCTTCAACAAGCTTAAATCGGCTCCGATGTAAGTAAATCAGCCAAAATCAACCATTTGAGGCATATTTTGCTTCATCTGGCAACTCAAGTATCAATTACCCTTCTTCAAGGAAGTTCATATCCCTGCCAAAAGTCTCCTGTATTGCCGTGAGCGCGACAAGTGCTACCCCAATCGTGAATATTCCAACAATCAAAGCACCATATATCACCGCAGTATCGTCTCCACCAAGTTGTTCCCTCAGGTACCTGAAGGCAATGGACAAAGGGACTACGGTTCCCCGTATAAAGTTGGGGACTGAAGTGGCCACCGTTGACCGGAGATTGGTACCAAATTGCTCCGCAGCAATGGTGACAAAGAGTGCCCAATACCCAATGCCTACTCCGAGGAGAAAGCAAGTCACATAAAAATAAGCGACTGATCGTCCAGGGGTAAACAAGTAGAGAAGGATTACGGCAAGGGTGAGAAAAATGTAGAATAATACCACCTTCTTCCTGGACCTCACGATTTGGCTGATGAACCCACTTGACAAGTCGCCGACCGCCAGCCCGATGTAACTGTACATCACGGCGTCACCTGCAGCAATCACCCCTGAGATGTGCAGGGCTTTCGAAAACTCCGGAGAAAAAGTGATCAATATCCCGATGGTGAACCAAATGGGTAGGCCAATAAAGATGCATCCCATAAATTTCTTTAATCTCTCCTTATTATTAAACAACTGGAAAAAGTTTCCCCGCTGTACGGTTTGTTCTTTTACTTTAAGGAATATACCTGATTCAAAGACACTGATTCTGGCAATAAGGAGCAGTAGTCCGAGCCCTCCACCGATAAAGTAAGCAATCTGCCAATCAAATGTCTTGGCTACAAAATTCGCGACCACAGCCCCCATCAGTCCCACACTGGCTACAAGGGTGGTGCCGTAGCCCCTAAGCCGCGTTGGCAATACCTCAGCGACGAGGGTAATACCTGCCCCCAATTCCCCGGCAAGACCAATGCCGGCAATAAATCGAAGTATGGCGTATTGATTGACTGTCGTGGCAAACCCGTTGGCTATGTTAGCGATTGAATACAAGAGGATCGAACCGAACAGAACCGAAAGCCTTCCTCTTTTGTCACCCATGATACCCCAGATCAATCCACCGATGAGGAGACCCGTCATCTGTACTTGAAGCAGAAATTCACCCTGAGTAAAAAGCTGATCATCCGTTACACCCATTGAACTAAGGCTCGGCCTTCGCACAATACTGAACAGAAGCAAGTCGTAAATGTCAACGAAGTATCCGAGCGCCGCAACGATCACAGGCACACTAAAAAGTCCCTTTGAATTCTGATCTTTCATGATCAGGCAAAATAGTAATAATTGGGGCATCCGCAATATACAGTCAGGCGGACACGGATCGGCTATTTTTTAACCATTGGTCAAAAACGCTGGAACAATTGAACCAATTTTGTTAAACTTTGCATTTGAACTATAACGAGAACTCATGAAAACAAAATTTTATCTTTTCCTGTTCCTCGTCTGTGTGACTACATGGACAAGTGAAGCGCAAAAGAAGGGCACAACGTCCAAGTCCACGTTGAGCTTTGACGAAAAACTTTACAATGGATTGGAGTGGAGGAGCATTGGCCCCTATCGGGGCGGTCGCTCAGCAGCCGTAACCGGAGTTCCGGGAAAAGCAAATCTCTTCTACATGGGCGCAACTGGCGGTGGTGTGTGGCGTACCACAGATGCCGGCAATTCCTGGGAGAATGTTTCTGATGGATTTTTTGGTGGCTCCATCGGTTCGATCGCCGTAAGCGAATGGGACAACAACGTAATTTATGTTGGCGGCGGCGAGGAGTGCGTTCGGGGGAACGTTTCGTACGGCTATGGAATGTTCAAATCCACGGATGCAGGAAAGACCTGGATATCAATTGGCCTGAAAGATTCTCGACATATTCCCCGGATACGGATACATCCTAAGAACCCCGATTTAGTCTACGCGGGTGTGCTCGGTGATCTATTTAAGCCAACTGAAGAACGGGGTGTGTATCGATCAGAAGACGGTGGCAAATCCTGGAAGCGGATTCTTTTTGCAAATTCGAGTGCCGGAGTTGTTGATCTCGCGATGGATCCCAGCAATCCCAGAATACTTTTTGCCTCGACATGGCGGATCAAAAGAACACCCTACAGCCTGGAGAGCGGAGGTGAGGGATCTGGGATGTGGATGACCAAAGACGGCGGAGATACATGGACCGAGATCACAAAGAATGAAGGGTTACCACGGGGTACCTGGGGAATTGTTGGGTTGGCGGTGTCACCGGTTAATTCAAATCGAATATATGCCATCATTGAAAATGAAAATGGTGGGGTCTATCGCTCCGATGATGGTGGAACAACATGGAAACGAATGAACGAAGACCGCAACCTCCGCCAACGGGCATGGTATTATTCGCGGATATACGCCGATACAAAGGATGAGGACATTTGCTACGTGATGAATGTTTCTTATCACAAGTCCAAGGATGGTGGCAAAACATTCCAACCCAGCAATGCGCAACATGGTGATCATCATGACTTATGGATTGCACCAGAAGACAATCAACGTATGATCATCGCCGATGATGGCGGTGGTCAGGTTTCTTTTGATGCCGGAATAAATTGGAGCACCTATAACAATCAACCTACAGCGCAGCATTACCGAGTCATCACGGACAATCATTTTCCTTACCGCATCTACGGTGCACAACAAGATAATAGCACCCAAAGGATCTTGCACCGGACCGACGGCGGATCCATCGGTGAACGGGATTGGGATGTCTCAGCGGGTGGTGAGAGTGGTTGGCTTGCCGTAGATCCTACGAACAATGATATTGTGTATGGCGGCAGTTATGATGGACTCCTTGAAAGAAAGAACCATGCCACCGGTGAAAGCAGGAGTGTCAACGCCTGGCCAGATAATCCCATGGGCCATGGAGCTGAAGGAGCCAAGTACCGGTTCCAGTGGAACTTCCCTATCTTCTTCTCTCCACATGATCCCACCAAATTGTATGCAGGATCAAATATGCTCCATGTTACGTACAACGGAGGAGAAAAATGGGAAATTATCAGTCCAGACCTGACCCGAAATGATCCTTCAAAGTTAGGGCCGTCAGGTGGCCCGATCACGAAAGACAATACGGGCGTGGAATATTATTGCACGATCTTTACGGCAGCAGAATCTCCTTACGAGAAGGATGTCATTCTGGTCGGATCTGACGACGGGTTGTTACACATTACCAAGGATGGCGGTAAAAATTGGGAAAAGCTTACCGTTACGGGATTGCCTGAATGGACCATGATTAATAGTGTTGACTTTGACCCATTCGTTAAAGGAGGCGCTTATATGGCAGCTACCAGTTATAAGTCAGGGGATTACAGACCATACCTGTTCAAAACCAAAGACTACGGCAAAACGTGGACAAAAATTACGGATGGCATTGATCCTGGCCATTTTACACGAGTAGTAAGAGCCGATCTGAAACGTCCTGGCCTCTTGTACTCAGGAACAGAAAGTGGTATGTACATTTCATTTGATGATGGTGCCAGTTGGAAGCCATTTCAACTCAATCTTCCTATAGTACCTATCACCGACCTTGCCATCAAGAATGACAATTTAATTGCCTCCACCCAGGGCAGAAGTTTCTGGTTAGTCGACGACCTCACCCCTCTTCATCAGCTTAATGAATCTATTGTCAGCAGTGATTTTAATTTATACAAGCCAATGCCAAGCTACCGCATGGGAGGAGGATTTTCTTTTGGCAGGCCTTCAAAGACTGAGGGTAAAAACCATCCGGGTGGTGTGATGATTCACTACTATCTGAAAGACACCACCAAAGCCATCGTTTCTCTTGAAGTAATAGAGGGCAGCGGGAAGCTGATTAAGAAATATTCCACCAAACCTGACAAGAAAGCAAAAGAAGAC
>JANYHW010000058.1 GCA_025358885.1 Cytophagales bacterium
TCTTCGTCGATCAGCTCGGTGCGACCGGTGGAGAATTCCGAGGGAAAACTACCGTCGACCACGTTGAGCATGGTAATGTGTTTAAGAGTTTAAGTGATTACGTGTTGAGGTTTTTGTAGATTTCTGATCATGAGCAATTCGCCAACTGAAAATATCAATGCCCCCGGGTCGGTCGCATCCAATTCTCGTTTTCACCGGGTTAGAAAGAATCTGCTGCTGGGCCTTTCCCTTGCCTGGTCGGCGTCGCCACGTTCACTGATGCTATATTCCCTGCTTGGCGTTTTAAATTCTGCGATGTCACCGGTAGCAGTATACCTTGGAGCAGTTCTGGTTAACCGCATTGCAGAGGCTCGCGTGCACACGCTTGAATTCAATGATATTTTGCCTGTCGTCATCGGGCTGTGGATCGCGGCAGGTGTGCAAAGGGCTGTGAGTGCCTACATGAACTACGGGCGGAACCTCTTCGTCCGTCGTGTGCAGCTGGAAGCGGAACGGCGACTACTGGCGCAGGCATCGAAAGTGGACCTTGGTCATTTTGACAATTCAAACTGGCATGATCGCCTGGCCCGTGCCAAACGAGATGTGTCCTGGCGTCCTGGCGATCTCACCTGGTCTGTGCTCGGACTTTCCGGCAACATAGTCACCATCATCCTGATGGCATCATTGCTTGCAAGTCTTCATTATGTGCTGGTCATCCTTGCTTTGCTGGCAGCAGGGCTTTCCCTATTGCTCGAACGTCGGATCACGAATAAACTTTATGCATTCTATTATCGTGAGACACCGGAGGAACGAGAGAGGGAATACCTGGCTGACCTCCTGACTCAACCGCGAACTACCAAGGAAATCAGGGCTTATGTGCTGGCCAACTATTTGAGAGGGAGGCATTGGAATTTGTCCCAATATTTATTCAAAGAACGTGAGAAAATGTATAGGTCCGGCACAAGGGTGTCCGTGCTTACCGGGATAGTCACGGGTACAACTCTGGCACTCGCGTATCTTTTTGTTGCGGTTCAGGGTGTCGCCGGTACCATCGATCCGGGCGGCGTGGTGCTCGTGATCGGTGCATTTGCCAGTTTATCGGGTACTCTCGGATTGATTTCCAGTACGTTTGTCGCGGTAGATCAACACACCACCTTTCTCGATGACTACTTCTCTTTTCTTTCCATCGAGCCTCTGGTTCATGTTCCGGAGCACCCCAAACTGATTCCAACTTCAATGGAATCCGGTATTGAATTTTCTGACGTTGCATTTACTTATCCCGGTGGTACTGAAGAGGCCGTTATCGGATTGAATCTGCAAATTCGAAAGGGAGAGTTGATTGCCCTTGTGGGCGAGAATGGAGCAGGAAAAAGTACACTTGTGAAACTCCTTTTGCGTTTTTATGACGCCGACAAGGGAATGGTCCGTGTTGGGGGTGTTGATGTTAAAGAGATGGATCCGGAAGCCCTTCGTAGCCGGATAGGCGTATTGTTTCAGGACTATGCAAGCTATGAGCTCACGGTCCGTGAAAACGTGGTGATGGGGCGACCTGATGCGGAAGTAAATGATGACCGCGTGGTTAAGGCTCTTCGCGACTCGCGCAGTGAATGGCTGGTGAAGAAAATGTCCAATGGCCTGGACTCGAAGGTGGGCAGGCTGTTTGAGGGTGGTCATGATTTATCGGGAGGAGAGTGGCAAAGGCTGGCATTGGCCCGCATCATGTATCGGGATGCGGATATCTGGATCCTGGATGAACCCACTTCTTCACTTGATCCGGAGGCCGAGGCGGGGATCTTTGCTGAGCTAAAGGAAAACCTCAAGGGTCGCATCGGTATTGTAATCTCCCATAGATTTTCTACTGTTCGCATTGCCGACAGGATTGCCGTAGTGGCCGACGGTCATGTCACTGAACTTGGAAGTCATGAGGAATTGGTAAAGGCAGGTGGCAGGTATGCGAAATTGTTTGAGTTGCAGGCAGCGGGGTATAGATGAACCTGCTTGGGTGTGAACGTTTTCTGAGACCTTGGGCAGTTCGAACGCCGCTGACTTTTTCAGAAAAATTTTTCTCACTATATTTTCAGACTATAGTTGGAGTGATCTTCGTGAAATACAATAGTCGGGCAACAGCCATCCTTGATGAAGATACTCGTCTTCCTTTCCATCATTTTCTTGAGCACTGAATCATCCTCGGCCCAGGTTGGCCGGGAGAATGGAAATACACCGATGCCCTGGTTTGTGTCGCACATCCCAAGGGCAAATCAGTCCATGATCAGGAGAAGAGGTGCCCCGCATCACAACATTTTGAATAAAATCATTTGTTTTGAAATCCCGTGCCGCAAAGTAATTGGATGGCAGAAGCACCAAGTGGGCATGAGCTTTGAGAAATTCAAAAAGCAAATCAGGAAGAATGCTGAGAAAGGGACATATAAATCTCTCCAACCAAAGCCCAAACCAATTCCCATGAAGCCGGACTCCACGCCGAAGAGACCTCATGACAGCGTGACCATTGCCAAAGCTGTGCAGGAGCCCGTGATCACGGAGCCTTCAGGGATCAAGAAGGACAGCCTGATCACCCTCACAGAGAACGAAGTGTTGTTCCAAACCAACAGTTTCAAGCTACAAAGTGAACACCTTGCTTCTCTCGATTCTATTATGTCATTTCTTGCTTCACATCCCCAGCTGGAAGTTGAGATTTCAGGTCACACGGACAATATTGGTACAGAAAACCATAACCTAAGACTTTCAACGCAGCGTGCGGAAGCGGTAGCCCAATATATCGTGAACAAGGGAATCTCCACGAAGAGGACGGGGTTCGAA
>JANYHW010000077.1 GCA_025358885.1 Cytophagales bacterium
GGCGATCGTCAGATCGACGCATCCATCAAGGGCAAGTTGCGCCAATTGAGTCTGAAATTCAACGAGCACTATTTCGTGAAGCAAAATTTGATAACCGAATAAAACGAATTTATGGCAGAGATCAGACCCGAAGAAGTATCCGCAATATTGCGCGAACAGCTATCACAATCCCGAACAGACGCTGAGCTTGAAGAAGTTGGGACTGTGCTTACCATAGGTGACGGCGTAGCACGCATTTACGGACTTACTAAAGCCCAGGCAGGTGAATTGATTCAATTTGAGAATGGACTGCGAGCCCTTATTCTTAACCTCGAAGAAGACAATGTCGGTGCCGTGTTGCTCGGAGACCCTCAAGGGATTAAAGAAGGCGCTACAGTTAAGAGAACGGGACAAATTGCGGCCATCAGTGTGGGAGAGGGAGTGTTGGGCCGCGTGGTAAACACGCTAGCCAAGCCCATAGATGGCAAAGGCCCTCTCACCGGTGAATTGTATGAAATGCCACTCGAACGCAAGGCCCCTGGAGTTATTTTCAGACAACCTGTTAATGAACCACTTCAAACCGGAATAAAAGCCATTGACTCCATGATACCCATCGGTCGCGGACAACGCGAGTTGATTATTGGCGATCGTCAGACGGGAAAGACCGCCGTGGCCATTGATGCAATCATCAATCAAAAGGAGTTTTACGAACAAGGGAAACCGGTATACTGTATTTATGTAGCGATAGGACAAAAAGCATCCACCGTGGCGGTGGTAACAGCAACTTTGGAAAAGGCGGGTGCGCTACCCTATACCGTTATTGTATCGGCGTCGGCTTCTGATCCCGCACCTATGCAATTCTTTGCACCCTTCACCGGAGCGGCCATCGGAGAGTTCTTCCGAGATACGGGACGCCCTGCACTTGTTATTTATGATGACTTGTCAAAGCAAGCGGTCTCCTATCGTGAGGTTTCTCTGCTTTTAAGAAGACCCCCTGGTCGTGAGGCATACCCTGGCGACGTATTCTACCTCCACTCAAGATTGCTTGAGCGCGCTGCAAAGATTATTAACAATGATGGACTTGCTCAGAAGATGAATGACCTCCCTCCATCAATTAAGCATCTTGTAAAAGGAGGCGGCTCACTCACCGCTCTTCCGATCATTGAAACACAGGCCAACGACGTCTCGGCGTATATTCCAACGAATGTTATTTCAATTACTGATGGACAGATATTCCTGGAAACAAACTTGTTCAACTCAGGGATTCGCCCTGCCATCAATGTGGGTATATCTGTATCACGTGTCGGAGGATCAGCCCAGATCAAGTCCATGAAGAAGGTGGCTGGAACCTTGAAGCTGGACCAGGCTCAGTTCCGTGAACTTGAAGCATTTTCAAAATTTGGATCTGACCTGGATGCATCAACAAAGCTTATCATCGAACGAGGACGGAGGAACACCGAAGTACTCAAGCAACCACAATATCAGCCTGTAGCGGTTGAAGAGCAGGTGGCGATCCTTACCGCTTCAACCCGTGGATACATTGACAAAGTACCGGTGAACAAAGTGAGGGAATTTGAAAAGAACTTTTTGGAACTTATGAGGGCCCAGCATAAGAGTATTCTGAACAACTTTAAGGCTGGTAAGATTGAAGATGCTGATATGGAGACCTTGAAAAAGGTTGCGTTGGAACTGGCTGGCGGCTACTAATAGGAAGAACAGTTAAGTATGGCGAGTTTAAAGGAAGTCAAAACACGAATCAGCTCCGTGTCAAGCACGCAGCAAATCACGAAAGCCATGAAGATGGTGGCGGCGGCAAAGTTGCGCAAATCCCAGGAACGGATTTGGCAGATGAGACCTTTTGCACAGAAAATGAATGCCTTGGTGCAGGACTTGGCCTCAGGAAATGCCGATGGTGACAATTGGTATAGCAAACCGAGAAAGGAAGACAAGATTCTGATCGTAGCCATAAGTTCAGATCGTGGCCTTTGCGGATCCTTCAACTCCGCTATCATAAAAACTGTTCTACGCCTGATAGGAGAAAAATACTCAACGCAAAACGCCAATAACAATGTGACTATTCTGCCAATTGGAAAGAGAGCCTTTGAATATTTCAGCAAAAGGCAGTTTCCTGTTGTCGCTGATTACGCTGATATTTTTCATGGTTTATCTTTTGAAGGTGTAGCGAAGGCCGGACAATTCCTGATTGATGCATACAAAAAGGGAGAGGCTGATAGAATTGAAATTGTGTACAATCAATTCAAGAATGTCGCCACCCAGATATTGATAAATGAGCAATTTCTCCCCGTACTTCCTGTGAAATCGGAAAAGAAACTTGATATCGATTATATTTTCCAGCCAAACGAGGAAGAAATTCTAACGGGCCTCATTCCTAAAGCGCTCAAGGTGCAGCTATACAAGGCCGTGCTGGATTCCAATGCGTCAGAGAATGGCGCGCGCATGACCGCAATGGACAAGGCGAGTGAAAATGCGGGAGACCTGCTAAAAGACCTCAAATTGATGTATAACCGGACCCGTCAAGCGGCCATCACAAAGGAAATTCTGGAAATTGTTGCCGGTGCAGAAGCACTTAAGGCAGTGTAAACAGGAAATGCAATAAATTTGAAGCCCGGCCGGCAGGTTGGGCTTTTTTGTGTCTGGTCCATGGTTTCCTGGGTACTTCCAAAGGTAAAAACGAAGTCAATGATGAAGACGGCGTTGAAAGTGTATCGGTATTTTAACCTTATCAGTGTGGATGTAGCCTGTGGCGCAGCTGTCTGCGCGGCTTTCTTTGCAGACCTGACCGGCATCGAGCTTCGTTTTGAGGGTATAGCCTCGCTCGGTATCACCGTATGGATTGTTTATTCGCTGGATCATTTATTGGATGTAAGGGGATTGAAAGTGGAGGCATCGACAGAGCGTCATCTTTTCCACCAACAGAATTTTCGGGTGATCGGTTTATTGGTGTTGGCAGCTTCGGCGCTTGATCTCTGTATGGTACTGTTTATTCGTCAGCAGGTATTTGTGTGGGGTGTTGTTCTTGCCATGACTGTGTTGATTTATTTATTGATCCAACGGTGGATCGGTCCGCTAAAGGAATTGATAGGTGCCTTGCTCTACACAGGGGGCGTATTGCTTCCGGCATTGTCCCTGAGAAGCGATTCTCTTTCGATATCCATGCTGATGATGATTGTGATATTCTTCCTTACAGCCCTGATCAATCTTGTTTTGTTTTCCTGGTTCGACCTGGAGAGCGATCAGCGGGATAGACACCGGTCGATAGTTACCTGGCTGGGCAAATCAAGTGCAAAGAAAGTACTTGAAGGTCTTTTCTTCGTACAGGGGGCGATTTTGCTTATGGTGTTGTGTCAAGAATCCGAGCGCCGGGGGGCATTCATATTACTGGGAATGAATCTTGTTTTGTTTCTATTGTTCTTCTTCTCGCGACAGTTCGAAAGAGATAATTATTACCGACTCATCGGTGATGCTGTTTTTCTTTTCCCGATTCCTTATTTACTCTGGAATGGATAAGTCAGCGGGGTTTGATTCAGTAGCCGATTACTATGATGTTCTTGCTGGGCTGATATTTGGCAAGGCAATAATCCTGTCTCAAACAATTTTCCTGGGATTCATTCCGGAAAACTCAAGAATTTTGGTCCTTGGAGGTGGTTCAGGTTGGTGGTTGCCGGAGTTGCTGCAACGAAAGCCAAACTGCAGCGTTGTGTTCATTGATCCATCGGCCAGGATGCTCGATTTGGCGAAAAGAAACGTGAAGAATGACGCACGGGTATCATTTGTGTGTGGCACGGAGAACAGTATAATAGAAAAAAGTGCCTACGATGTTGTTATTACATTCTTTTTTCTTGATATGTTTTCGGGCCCTGAGCTTAATGTTCTTTTGAGGAAACTTATCATCACACTCAAACCAGATGGCATAGGGTTGGTGACAGATTTTGTAGACACAAAATGGTGGCATAAAATTTTTCTGAGTACCATGTATATCTTTTTTAGAATGGTATCGGGTCTGGGAAATCAGAAACTTGTGGATTGGAGTGTCAGTCTAAAGGACGCAGGCGCCTTAGAAGTGGCCGATAGGTACTTCTATGGAGATTTCATTAAGAGTGCAGTATTCAAATTTAGACCCTCAGGGGTTGCGTAATGTAATGGTATTGCGGATGCGTATTTTTCATCCTTGACTGCCCACATCGCCGGTCAATAGTTTAATTTCATGTCCTTTCTTACATCCCCCACAGGATCAGGAGGTAATGCTCTATTTTTGACCTCCATTTCCGATGATCCTGAAGAAAAAAACAAACCGCCAGCGCCTGATCGACAATTTGCCCGTCGTGGTGTTTGAATACACCTTCTTTCCGGATGGGCAAAGAGACTTTACCTACTTAAGTCCCCGATGTGAGGAATTGCTGGGTGTTGATCCGGAAGCCCTCATGCGCGGCAACTTGTCGCTAGAGAGTTTTATTCATCCGGAGGACTGGGAAACATTCAATTCGAGTGTGGAGGAAAGCATCTTGCGCATGAGTGAGTGGAGATGGCGAGGCAGGTGCAGGGGCAAAGGCGGTTATCTGTGGATTGATGCACGGGGTACCCCCGTGAGAATGAAGGATGGCAGAACGGTTTACAATGGTATATTCTCGGATATTTCAGAGAAGAAGCAGCTGGAGCAACGGTACCAGGAGTTGGTCGAGCAACTTCCTTTGGGTATAGCGATTCATGCAGAGGGCAGGGTAAGATTTGCCAATGCCGCTGCTTGCAAAATGGTTGGTGCCAGGAGTCCCCAGGATGTAATAGGACTCGAGATTCTTCACTTTGTGCATCCTGATTTCCTTGAACTGGTCAATACCCGAACGGCGAGAATCCTAAGCAGTCAGTCAACGCCTTCTGTTGAACTCAAGTATGTGCGTTTGGATGGCTCGCCTTTTGATGTTGAGGCATCGGCCCACCCGTGTACTTATGAGGGAGAAACGGCCGTTCAGATAATTTTTACAGACATTTCTGAAAGGAAAATAGCCGAAGCAAGTTTCAAGAAAACCGAAACTTTGTTTTATCAACTCTTTCAAAACACACCGCTAGCGGTGACACTCCTCAATGAGGAAGGCAAAGTTGTTCAAATCAATAAGGGATTTCAGGAACTATTTGGCTTCGAGATAGAGGAATTGCGGGGCAATGAACTTAATCAGTTTATTGTGCCGAATGACTTGACAACGGAAGGCAATGACATCAACAGCCTGATCTCCAGCAATCGCGTGATTCGAACTGAAACTGTGCGCCATAGAAGAGATGGCTCGATCCTATCCGTTATCATCTATGGTGTGCCCGTCTTACAACAGGACAGGACCATTGGCATTTTCGGAATGTATGTTGACATCACGGAACGACGAAGAGTCGAGGAGGAGCTGAAAATCAGAAATGCGGAGCTTGATAATTTTGTGTATAAGGTGTCACACGATCTTCGGGCTCCGCTCTCATCGGTGCTCGGTCTGGCCTATCTTGCCGGCCTCCCAGGAAATACTGACAACCTTACCGACTACATTAAGTTAATGGGAGAAAAAGCTTCGCAACTGGATCATTTTATCAGTGATGTACTAAGTCATTCCAAGAATCTGAAAATGGAATTGAAAGTTGAGGAGGTTGACTTTCAGAAAATTACTGACCAGGCATTCAATGACCTCAGCTACTTGAAGGGTGCCGAAAATGTCAAGAAAAATATCCATATCTCAACAGACAAGTTCTTCAGCGACCCGTGGCGCATCGCGGAAATTTTCCGTAACCTGGTTTCGAATGCTATTAAATACCGAAGGTTGGATGGAACAGAGACTGTTATTTCGCTTTTTGTGAAAACCGGTGACCGGGATTGCCTGATTATATTTAAAGACAATGGAATCGGCATTGATAGGATAAATTTGGAGAAGATTTTTGAAATGTTCTACCGGGCGAGCGACCAATCGGAAGGGAGTGGCCTGGGACTTTACATTGTAAAAAATGCCGTTGAAAAACTGGGTGGCAAGTTGCAGGTGGAGAGTGAGTTGGGCAAGGGCACGACCTTTGAAATTGTATTGCCCAATCAGCAACTTTCGAAATAAGCAGTATATTTCCGGGATGTCGACGGTATGCAGTTCAAAGAAGTAACAACCCCCAGTGATGTTCAAGAGTTCTTGTCACTCCCGGTGAGGCTCTACAGGTCATCACCTCAGTGGATACGCCCGCTGGATGCAGATGTTATTTCTGTTTTTGATAAGGAAAAAAACAAGTCCTTTCGTCACGGCGAATGCATCCGCTGGCTGTTGATTAATGAGTCGGGGAAGACCATAGGACGGGTGGCGGCCTTCGTGGTAGAAAAAAATGTTCATAAAGGAAACGATCAGCCGACGGGTGGGATGGGCTTCTTTGAATGCATCGACGACCAGGCTGCCGCTTTCATGATCTTTGATCAATGCAAAGCATGGCTCGCTGCCAGGGGAATGGAAGCCATGGACGGCCCGATCAATTTTGGCAGCCGCGACCGTTGGTGGGGTCTTTTGGTAGAAGGTTTTGAATTTGAACCCAATTACCAGTGTAACTATAACTTTCCTTACTATCAGAAATTTTTTGAAGCATACGGTTTTAAGTTGTACTTTAACCAACTTACATACTCAAGGAAAGTGATGGAACCGCTCTCCGAACGACTCGAACAAAAAGCAAAGTTGGTAGCACGCGATCCGAACTACAACTTCAGGTATATTCATAAAAATGAGCTACTAAAATTGCCGGAGTATCTCAGGTTAGTGTACAACAAGGCATGGGCCAATCGGGCAGAAAATCCGGAGTTGACCCAGGCACAAGCCGTGCTGCTGGTGAAGCAGATGAAACCCATTCTCGATGAGCGCCTTTTATGGTTTGGTTTTTATAAGGATGAACCTGTTGCTTTTTTCATTTCACTGCCTGAAATCAATCAAATATTCAAACATGTTAATGGAAAACTTGATTGGATGGGGAAGCTGAAGTTTCTTTGGCACAAATTGAATCAAACCAACAAGAAGGCCTTTGGAATCCTTTTTGGTGTTGTGCCAGAGCACCAGGGCGCCGGAGTGGATGGAGCGCTCATCATGGCGTCCAGGGAATTGTGGCAATCAGGAAAGGTGCCTTATCGGGATTTTGAAATGAACTGGATTGGCGATTTCAACCCTAAGATGATACAGGTGGTGGAGCAGGTGGGTGGTTTTGTGTGCAAAAGGCACATTACTTACCGTAAATTATTTGATGAAACAAAGGAGTTTAAACGTCATCCTTTTTTAAGATAACTATGCAGGAAGAGGAAACAAAGTCAAGCTTTTTGTGGAAGAACCTCCTGAGGGGGCTGATCTGGTTTGCCATCATTATTACGGCCTACATCCTGGCTAGTGAGGACATTAAAGTATACCAACAGGAAATCAATGATATTGGCGATCGCATGCCTTTGCTGTTGGGCATTTTTACCGTTTCTGAAATTGTTTTTGGAATTATTCCGCCGGAGCTTTTCATGTTAATCTGGCAGTCCAAGGGCATTCTCTCGGAATACATCGTCAACCTCAGCTACCTCACCATAATTTCCTATGCCGCGGGCGTAATTGGCTACTACATTGGGCATTTTTTTTCAAAAACAAATATTTACCAACGTATCAATGATCGCTATCTCAAGCAATACGACAGGCAACTCAAAAAATTTGGGATTTACATTGTGTTGGTAGGTGCGGTCACGCCGGTACCATTTTCCG
>JANYHW010000096.1 GCA_025358885.1 Cytophagales bacterium
CGCCATGACAGCTACTTTCTACACAGGGCTGGGCTGTCTGCTTTGTCCTTCCTTGCTCTATATGATCACCTCCTATTTTTTCAGACCATGAACTTGCTGCATCTGTTTGCCAATTCCCTCACTGCAAGGAGCGATGTGATCGGGCTCGAGTTTGGGCCATCCACCTTCACGTTTGGACAAATTGATGAGCGAAGTAATCAGATGGCCCGGCTGCTAAAGATGCGTGGATTTGCTTCCGGGGACCGGCTTTGTGTTTACCTTGAGAATTGTGTGGAGTTCATTGACTTGTTTCTCGCCTGTACAAAACTCGGGGTAATCTTTGTGCCGATTAATATTCTTTATCGCGAGCGAGAGGTAACACACATTTATCACGATGCTAATCCAAAGGGCTTAATATCAAATGGTGAAGTTCCTGGCAATTTTCCATCGCTGAAACTGGATGAACTTGGAAAGGAAGCTGCAAAGCAATCACCAGAACCCCTGGTCATCAATACAACCGGAGAAAGTATTGCAGCCATTGTATATACTTCCGGTACCACGGGCGCATCGAAGGGAGCGATGCTTACCCACAATAATTTCATTGCCAACGGAATTAACCTCGTTACCTGCTGGCAGATTATCAAAGAAGATCGTTTCCTGCTGGCCCTGCCTTTGTTCCATGTTCACGCTATGGCCAATGGGCTGCATGCGTGGCTGATGACCGGTTGCCGGATGCGCCTGATGGAACGCTTTGAACATCAAAAGGCTGCGGAGGAATTTATTTCCTTCAAGCCTACACTTTTCTTTGGAGTACCCACCATGTACATCCGGCTTCTGGACCAGCCAGGTGAGGTCGCCTCTCAAATCGGATCATTCCTCCGACTCTTTGTTTGTGGCTCTGCGCCATTGCCTGCTCCTGTACTGGCGGCATTCAAAGAAAAATATGGCCACACCATACTTGAAAGGTATGGCATGACAGAAACGCTGATGAACATCAGTAATCCCTATCACGGCGAACGCAGACCCGGAACCGTCGGTTTACCACTTCCGGGTTTGTCCCTGCGCATTGTTGATGAGCATGGATCACTTTTGAAGGGTGGAGAAGTAGGTGAGCTCCTCGTAAAAGGGCCGAATGTATTTGCTGGCTACTGGAACAAGCCCGATGCAACCGAACAGGCATTTGTTGATGGATATTTCAAAACAGGTGACCTTGGCTTTGTAGATGCTGCCGGCTACTACACGCTCTGTGGCAGGAAAAGTGATCTTATCATTTCAGGAGGGTTCAATATTTACCCAAGAGAAATTGAAGAGTTTCTCCTGGAACAAAATGGTGTCGCAGAAGTTGCCGTGGTGGGCATAGCTCATGCCGTGCGCGGTGAGGTCCCTGTTGCCTACCTGGTGCCAGCGGCTAACCTTGATCTGAAAAAACTGGAGGAGAGATGCCGGGAGCACCTGGCCTCGTTTAAAGTGCCCAGGGCTTTCGTCGTGGTGGAGAATCTGCCGAGAACAGCCCTTGGAAAAGTACAAAAGCATTTGTTGCCCGCTCCATCCTTGTGACAAAAACTCGATCACCTTCGTAGAGCCAGCATTTCGTTTGACTATCTTGATCCTTGAATTAACCAAGCATCCATGCTAGCATTTAGATTTCAGTTGTTAAAGAGCATGCTCTTCTGTATTGCAATCTCCTTCAGCCTAACGGGCTGCCAGCAAACCGCATCCAAGGAGGCCGCAGTCGACACCAAAGCGGCGGCCAAGGCGAAGATGCTGATGCGAGCCGATTCCTTTGAAATCAAGACAGAATATGTTGGCCCTCCGGGAAATGCACTGGAACACCACACGGCTGGGTACGCCAAGATCATGTGCTCGGCCGTTTTTATTACCGGGCTAGATCCGGATTTCGCTGCTGCCAATGTGGGTGGTTTTGCCAGTCCATTTCATGAACGCAAGAAAGTAGCCCAGCCCGTCATTGACTTCAAACGAAAGACTGTATCCATCACCTTACCGAATGGCATAACGCGGACCGCCATTTACCTGGGAGATCAATCTCAAGGATGTGTAACCTTGCCACTCGGAGAAGAAAAACCATTTTACACACCCGAAATTATAAAACGCAATTTACCCGACGCCGACAAAACTCCCTGGCCGATGGGCGATGTATTGTCCAAAGAAGCACCGTCGGGTGAATTGGATATGGTAAAGGTGGAATTGGCAAGCCAAACAGCGTTTGATCCGGCAATGGCGATGACTGCTGCATTCATTGTTACTTACAAAGGGAAGATTATTGCTGAACGTTATGGCGAAGGCATTTCAAAAGACACACCGTTGGAAAGCTGGTCGATGGGAAAAAGTCTCACAGCCACGATGATGGGAATTTTGATAGGCCAGGGTGTTTATACTTTGGATCAATCAGCACCTATTCCTGAGTGGCAGACGGAGGGGGATTCCCGTGCAAAAATCAAAATTCAGGACATACTTCACATGTCAAGCGGACTCCGGTTCCGGGCGCCGCAGGATCCTGACTATGACTCAACCAAAGGCTATCCCGACCACCTCTACGTCTATACAGGCGGCATCAACTCATTCACTTGGACCGCCCATCGCCCACAGCAATGGCCACCGAATACCGTAGGGCGCTACCACAATTCCGACCCGGTGCTCATCAACTATTTAGTAAGGCTTGCTGTAGAAAAAAGAGGAGAGGACTATCACAGCTTTCCACAGCGGGCCATCTTCGACAAAATCGGGATACGTACCATGATTGTGGAGGCTGATCCTTACGGAAATTTTCTGACTCAGGGATATGAGTTTGCGTCTGCAAGAGATTGGGCCAGGCTGGGCAACTTGTATTTACAGGATGGCGTCTGGGAAGGTCAGCGGCTCTTACCCGAAGGGTTTGTCAAGTTTGTAAGTACACTTGCAGAACCTTGGGTGAAAGATGGAAGGCCGATCTACGGGGGGTTCTTCTGGATTAATGGGGATGGAGCGCGGCCAATACCTAAGGAGGCATACATGATGCTAGGAGCAGGAGGACAATCGGTCACAATTATTCCTTCCCATGATCTGGTTATAGTAAGACTTGGACATTACCGTGGTTCCAGGGAAGGAGGAAAGGCGCTTGACAGGGCGTACGCGTTACTGATGGAGGCCGTACCTCCGAAATGAAGAATGCAATTACCCGCAGATCGAACACATTCGATTTCTACCTTAACAATTCCGCGTCCCGATAGCTGCCTGGATTTGTAGTAAAAGTATTTAGCTCTTTGGAGACAGCTCAAGAATTTTATGGGTACGTTCTCGCGACTGGCTCACCAACTCCTCACTGTCCCTTAAGAACTGCCGGTAAGATGGAACCATTTCTTTCAATTTGTTCTTCCATGCTGGCAATTGAGAACTCTCCCTGAAACATTTGGGAACAATTCCCAACATAATCCCAACGGCGGTTGAAGCACCCGGAGATGCGCCAAGAAGGCCAGCGATACTTCCGTCTTCGGAAATGACGACCTCAGTACCAAATTCCAGCACTCCGCCTTTGTCGTCGTCTTTCTTAATGACCTGAACACGCTGACCGGCATCGAGGAGTTCCCAATCTTCCATTTTAGCATAGGGTACATACTCACGCAAGGCCGCGAGCCTATCCTCCGGAGTTTGACGCACCTGCTGAATCAAGTATTTTGTGAGTGGTACATTGTTAAGGCCCGCGTAGATCATCGGTGCGACATTATCCAGTTGAATCGACTTGGGAAGATCCATAAATGAGCCGTTCTTCAGGAATTTCGTGGAGAATCCGGCAAAGGGCCCGAAGAGCAATTCTTTCTTTCCATTGATCCATCGCGAGTCCACATGTGGAACTGACATAGGAGGGGCACCTAC
>JANYHW010000108.1 GCA_025358885.1 Cytophagales bacterium
CCTCAGTCTTTCTTGACGCGAACGAAAATCCTTTCAACACGAGGTTCAACCGATACCCGGACCCGCACCAGCTGCTTTTGAAGAAGGTCATCGCTGCATCAAAAGGACTGACCACATCACAAATCTTTTTGGGTAATGGCAGCGATGACCTTCTTCAAAAGCAGCTGGTGCGGGTCCGGGTATCGGTTGAACCTCGTGTTGAAAGGATTTTCGTTCGCGTCAAGAAAGACTGAGGCGGCGCCTTCAAATTCGTCGCGGGCAGATGAGTACGGTTTCATTTGCTTCACATTTTCACGTGCCAACGATAGAATATCAATCTCTTTCATCGGAGGGATTCTAACCTGATGGATACCGCGTTCTTGTGCCCTTGCAGGCATTCGACTTCGGCCATGATCTCCACGGAGGGCCCCAGTTTCCGTAACCCATCCGCTGTCAATTGTTGATAGGTAATCATCTTCATAAAACTTTCCAGCGAAACACCACTGTATGCTTTAGCGAAGCCGTTTGTAGGCAGGGTATGGTTGGTTCCAGAAGCATAGTCGCCTGCCGCTTCCGGAGAGTAGGGGCCGAGAAATACTGAACCCGCATTGCTAATCTTTTCAGCCAGGGTATCTGAATCCAAAGTCTGTATGATAACATGCTCTGCTGCATACTCATTCACAAAACGAATTGCGGTTTCCTTCTCAGAAAAGAAGATACTAAAACTGTTATCGAGGGCTTGTTTGGCGATTGCTTTTCTTGGAAGTTGCTCAAGTTGTTTAGCTATTTCCTCTATTACTTTAGGAATTATTGTTTCAGAAAATGAAACTAAGGCTACCTGACTGTCAGGTCCGTGCTCAGCCTGCGACAAGAGATCTGCTGCCACAAATGAGGCATTGGCCGAATCGTCAACTATTACAAGCACTTCAGAGGGACCAGCAGGCATGTCAATGGCAATGCCTTCCTGGTTTACTATTTGTTTGGCCTTGGTTACATACTGGTTGCCGGGGCCAAATATCTTGTTGACAGCCGGGATGGTTACTGTTCCATAGCCCATGGCAGCAATCGCCTGCGCACCGCCTGCTTTAAAAATGCTTTTCACCCCGCATAGATCTGCAGCAAACAGGATGGCAGGGTTTATCAAGCCGTCTTTGCCCGGTGGCGTGCACAGTATGACTTCTGTACAACCGGCAAGCTTCGCGGGAATTCCCAGCATCAGCACCGTAGAGAATAGCGGTGCAGTTCCACCCGGAATATAAATACCTACTCTTTGAATGGGGTGCGATTTTCTCCAGCACTTTACGCCGGGCATCGTCTCAACTGAAATAACATCTCTTTTCTGCAATTCATGAAACGTAGTAATATTTGATGCAGCCACCTGAATGGCATTCTTGATTCGTTCGTCGAGAGCAGCTACGCCTGAATTGATTTCCTCCTTTGAGACTTTTAATTGGATCAGATTGATGCCATCGAATTTCAAGGTGAGCTCGCGAAGCGCCTCATCACCTGATACTTTCACTCTGTTCAGGATGTTGCGGACACTGCTTTCCATGAATTCCAGGTCCAGTTGTGGCCTTCGTGTAAGGGAAGGCCACTGCTCCATGGAAGGGTTGATAAGGATCTTCATATCGAATCAGGCAATCATCTTTTCAATAGGAATAACCAGAATTCCCTCCGCTCCGAAAGACTTCAGTTGACCAATCTTCTCCCAAAAGTCATTTTCGTTTACCACGGAGTGAAGCGAAGACCATCCTTTCCGCGCGAGAGGCATAATTGTAGGACTCTTCATTCCGGGGATGACCGAGGTGATTTTCTCGATCGCAGAATCTGGACAGTTAAGCAGGATATACTTGTTGTTCCTGGCTGAATTCACTGCTTCAATTCGGAAGAGTAGTGAATCGAGTATCCTTTGTTTTTCATATTGAAGTTCCGGATTAGCAATCAAAACAGCTTCTGATTGCATTACGACTTCAACTTCCTTCAGTCCGTTGCTCAGTAGTGTACTTCCCGTACTAACGATATCACAAATGGCATCAGCCAATCCTATCCCAGGGGCTATCTCCACAGAACCACTAATTTCATGTATGCCGGCCTGTACGCCATGCTTATCAAGAAAGTGCTGGACAATAACAGGGTAGGAGGTTGCAATGTTTTTTCCAGAAAGCCAGAACACGCCCGTGAAATTCTCCGTCCTTGGTACGGCAATGGATAGTCTGCACTTCGCAAAGTCAAGTTTCCTGATCAGTGTGTTCTTGCGTTGCTTTTCGACAAATACATTTTCGCCTACGATCCCTACATCGGCAACCTCGTCCTCAATATATTGTGGGATATCGTCATCCCGCAGGAAGAGCACTTCTACCGGGAAGTTGCTGGCTTGGGTTTTGAGCTGATCTCTGCCATTGCTGATGGAAAGTCCACTTTCCTTCAGCAAGTCAAGGGATCCTTCCCGCAGACGGCCCGATTTCTGAATGGCTATGCGCAATAAATCCTTCATAGTACTTTGCTTAAAAACCTGATTTAATAAAAAAGGCCTGCCATGTGGCAAGCCTTTTTTATGTTTTTTATTTAGTCAAAACATAATCCTGCCAATCATCATGCGGATGCATGGTGGTGGTGCGGATGGATGTTTTGTGTTTGTTTCATCGACCGCAAATAAAAGGTGTATTGGAGAATAAACAAAATCATTTTGCCATAAAAAGGGCAGAAGACCCTTTTATGGCATTTCAATCGTTGGTTACCCGACTTCATCACAAATCCGGATTATTTAAATCACCATTGATTTTGGAAATTTGGAGCAAATGGGCCCTTTCACCCTTTCAATTGATATGTGTAGAATCGGTTTTCTTATCGTTTTCCTACTGTTTGGCTGCTCAGACAGTAAAGAGCTTCGGTTGCAAAAATTTCTTCTGAAGGGTAATCTTTCTCTTAAAGAGAGGAATACCGATCAGGCAGTGATTTATTTCAAGGAAGCACTGAAGCTGGATGATTGTTATGCAGATGCGCTCAATAACCTGGGAACGATAAGCTTTGAACGCAAGTTGTGGGAAGAAGCTCAGTCGTACTACACGAGAGCTATTGCTTGTAGGCCGGGATTTCTTGCTGCCTACTTTAACCGGGCGAATACTTACTATGAATTGAAGGCCTATTACAATGCCCAGCAGGATATTCAGAAGATTATTCAGGCAAAGCCGGATACAGCAGTAGCATTTTTCCTGCAGGGGCTTATTGCCACACGGATGAGAGATTTTCCATCAGCCCTTCATTCATTTGACAGGGCCATTGCACTTGATTCGGAGAATGTTGAGTATTGGGTAAACCGCGGCACCATTCAGTATTACCGTCGCCAACTGGAGGCAGCCGAGAATGACCTTGCCGTCGCAGCCCGGCTGAACCCTCAGGAAGCCAATATCTACAATACAAAAGCGATGATTGAAATTTCAAAGGGTAACCATGAAAGAGCATTGATAGAAATTGAAAAGGCGATAAAGATCGCACCTGGTCAACCCTATTTTTTGAACAACCGGGGTTTTGTCTTTCTCATGCAAGGTCACACGCAAGAAGCCCTTCAAGATATCGATCGCAGCATCCTGTTGGATCCTGAAAATGGCTGGGCATATCGGAACAAAGGTGTGTATTATCTGTTGGTAGATGAACCAGAAAAAGCCCTGCGTATGTTTAAGCAGGCACTTGCCATGGATTCCTTTATCGATAAGATTCACTTCTACATGGGCATGGCTTTTTTGAACAATAGCCAAAAGAAAGCAGCGTGTGAGCAATTCAAATTGTCGGATGAGGCAGGTGATGCGATGGTAACGGTTGATCAGATGAAGTTATGTCGGTGAATTTCGATCAACTTATGGAAAAGCTCTCCACCCGCCTTCGGGAGCCGCTACCAGGGCCAATGGCACATGAACCACTTCGAGCTACGCCCATCGGCGAAGTACGACCCAGGTTTGAGCATACAGTCCCTCCCAAGCCGGGTAGTGTACTCATTCTCCTCTACCCAGAAGCAAACTCTATAAAATTTCCATTGACCCAGCGACCTGAATATGTAGGTGCACATAGTGGTCAGGTTAGCTTTCCAGGCGGAAAGGCCGAACCTGGTGAGAGCGTCGAGCAAACAGCGTTGCGCGAGGGAGAAGAAGAGATTGGCGTTCATTCTTCAGATATTCAGATCATTGGCCAACTGAGTAATTTTTTTGTGATTCCAAGTAATTTCATGGTTACGCCTATTTTGGCTTTTCAAAGGAGGAGGCCTGTCTTTGTACCGGATCCCATTGAGGTGGTAAACATATTGGAGGGGACCCTTGAAGACCTTGTGAAAGATGACGCAGTGAAGGTCAAAGAGATTCTTGCGGCAAGAATCTATACCATGTTGGCACCGCACTTCGTGATCCAAAATGAGATAGTCTGGGGTGCGACGGCTATGATCCTGAATGAACTGAGGACTATACTTCGTGAAATTGGTTGAGGGCACTCAGAAAAATTCGCCCAAGCCAATGTAGAAATTGAATGAATCTTTCCCAAACCCGAAATCGAGGGTAAGATTGGTTTTAGATTCCTTGTTGAATTTAATGCGGGCGCCTAAGCCTGCTGCCGGGTTGACATACCTGAATTTGTTTGTAGACACTTCAGAAAGTGATTGGAGATTTGCAAACACGACACCGCCAAAGAGGCCATTGTTGGAGATATCAAAGCGATATTCACTTTCAAAATAGAGCATTTGCTTCCCCCTGAAACGTGACGCCGAATATCCGCGCCCGGACCGAAAGCCAGGTTCTAACCCAGTTCCTGGCAAGTTGAAATAGGGGACATCACCGTAGGCTCCCCAGTACATTCCCCAGACGGCCAGGATCTTCCGCTTGTGCTTGTCAAACGCATAATACTTGCGGGCGTCAAGGTAAAGGGAGGTCCATTGGTAGTCATTGGTAAGCGCCGACGGGTTGACCCGAAGAACCATAGTGGAGTAGAATCCCTGGTCAGGGTTGATGGAGTTCTTCCTGTTGTCATACAGCATATTCAACGTTACACCCGTTGAAAATGAAGTTGGCCCGGTCCCTACGCCATATTTTTCAAAATCACTGGGCGTTGTGGGAGCGTCTTGTTGACGAACATCATAATACCGGTCATAGCTCAGTCCCGGGCCGGCATAGAAGTGGTTCTTGATCTTACGGTTAGCTGCAAAATACAATCTGACATTGTTGTATTCCAACAGGAACCGGTCAGCAGTCTGGGTAGAACTGCCCAAGCCATAGGAATACTGACTTAGACTGCTAAGACGGAATTCCCCAGGGATGTTCCATGTATTGTTAGGAGTCCATAAGTTTACTTTTGTTCCGACCCCAATATTATTCGAGAAATCGGTGTAAGGCAAAATGTACACGCTCGATACATTGGTGGAGTCCTCATTACCCAGGATAAATGCCGCATTTATGGAGGATACAAAAATCTTGTTTCCGCCACTGCTGGTTGTAGAAACGGGAATGACTGAAAATGAGACCCTCTTCTTACCTGGTGGCTTTTCTTTAATGGAAATATGAAGTGCTTTCACCAGTACTTCAATCAGGTCTGTACTGTCCTTGCTGGCTGTTGGTTTTGGAGACACCTGACCCCAAGACGATTCTATTCCGATTATTACAATCAATGGCAGGAATAGATATTTCATTCTTTTGCGAATGGATTGCGCGGTGGTCCCCCCAAAGATCGTTATTCTAAAAAAGTTGTGCCAATGAAGTCAGTAGGTTTCCTGCTCGATTTGGTAATTGAAAATCAAAAAAAGGCGACCCAAATGGATCGCCTCTTTAAACAGAATTATCGTTGATTATCGTTTGCCTTTCTTTTTAGTCGCCTTCCTGGCAACTTTTTTTGTAGCCTTCCTGGCAACTTTTTTCGCACTTTTCTTAGCAGATTTGACTGGTGACTTCTTTGCTGGCTTTACTACTTTCTTAGCCTTCTTTGCAGCCTTGGGGGCCCCGGCACTCTTCTTTGATGCCTTTGCAGCCGCAATTTGTTTTGCCATCAAGTTCAGTGCTGAGCCGGCTTTAAACCATCCAATCTGTCCTGCATTATAAGTATGATTTACTTTAATGGTGTCTTTGCTGCCATTTTTGTGGTTCAGGATCAGAGTAAGTTGCTTGTCCGGAGCAAAGGATACCAGGTCGGCAATATCTATGGTGTCATCCTCCTGGAACTTATCGTAATCGGCTTCGTTGGCAAAAGTGATTGCCAACATGCCTTGTTTCTTGAGGTTAGTTTCATGAATCCGTGCAAAGGATTTTACCAGTATGGCCTTGATACCCAGGTGACGTGGTTGCATGGCGGCATGTTCGCGTGAAGAGCCCTCTCCATAATTGTGGTCGCCCACAACAATGGATGCAATACCCGCAGCCTTGTATGCCCGCTGGGTGGCAGGCACGGGTCCATATTGACCGGTCAGTTGATTTTTGACGCTATCGGTCTTTTCATTGAAAAAGTTAGTCGCACCCGTGAGCGTATTGTCTGAGATGTTGTCCAGGTGCCCACGAAATCTCAGCCAGGGACCTGCCATGGATATGTGGTCGGTCGTACACTTACCTTTGGCTTTGATAAGAAGCTTCAGTCCTGACCAATTCTTCCCATCCCAGGGTGCGAAGGGAGTAAGGGCCTGAAGTCGCTTTGATTTTGGATCAATCTTGACCTGTATTTTGCTGCCGTCTTTGGCTGGAGCAAGGTATCCGGGATCCTTTACATCAAATCCCCTGGGAGGAAATTCTGCTCCTTTCGGTTCATCCAGTCTGACGGCCTGACCATCCTGATTCACCAAAGTATCTTTCAAGGGATTGAATGTCAGGTCTCCGGCGATGGCAAATGCCGTCGTGATTTCGGGAGAAGCAACAAATGCATGGGTGTTGGGATTCCCATCATTGCGTTTGGCAAAATTCCTGTTGAAGGAAGTGATGATGGAGTTTCTTCTATTCGGATCATCCGTATGTCGTGACCATTGGCCGATGCAGGGGCCGCATGCATTTGCGAGCACCACACCTCCCATCTTACCAAAGATATCCAGATAGCCATCCCGATCGACTGTATACCGTACCTTTTCGGAACCTGGTGTGATGGTAAACTCAGCTTTGGCTTTCAGTTTTTTGTCTACCGCCTGCTTCGCCAGCGAGGCAGAGCGGGAAATATCTTCGTAGGAAGAATTGGTACATGAGCCAATTAGTCCAACTTCAAGTTTTGTCGGCCAGTTGTTGGCCCGAACTTCATCAGCAAATTTTGATATAGGAATTGCACGGTCAGGCGTGAACGGCCCGTTGACGTGAGGTTCCAGGGTATTGAGATCAATTTCGATCACCTGATCAAAATACTTTTCAGGTTGGGAATATACTTCCGGATCTCCGGTAAGATGCTCTTTCACTTTGTCTGCTAGTTTGGCAACTTCGGCGCGCTCTGTGCCGCGCAGATATTCTGCCATTTTCTCGTCATAGCCGAAGGTCGAGGTCGTGGCACCAATCTCAGCACCCATGTTGCATATGGTTCCTTTTCCTGTACAGGAAAGAGTTTTTGCTCCTGGTCCAAAGTATTCTACGATGGCACCTGTGCCACCCTTCACTGTTAGAATGCCGGCCACTTTGAGAATGACATCTTTTGATGATGTCCATCCGCTGAGTTTTCCCGTGAGTTTCACACCAATCAGCTTAGGCCATTTTAGTTCCCATGCCATACCAGACATTACGTCTACGGCATCAGCGCCACCAACACCAATGGCAACCATACCAAGCCCTCCGGCATTTACAGTATGCGAATCAGTGCCAATCATCATGCCACCAGGGAAGGCATAGTTTTCAAGTACCACCTGGTGTATGATGCCGGCACCAGGCCTCCAAAATCCAATTCCATATTTGTTTGAAACTGATTCGAGGAAATTGAATACCTCGCCACTCGCTGTTAGGGAGTCAGCCAGATCCTGTTTGGCACCGTTCTTGGCAAGAATGAGGTGATCGCAATGAACCGTTGAAGGAACAAGAACTTTGGGAATACCTCCTGACATGAATTGCAGCAGCGCCATTTGTGCGGTAGCATCCTGCATAGCAACGCGGTCCGGGGCAAAATCCACATACGACTTGCCGCGGCCGAATGCCTGGTAGGCTTGGTCAGCATGAAGGTGGGAGTAAAGTATCTTTTCGGATAGGGTGAGGGGCTTGCCGACCGCTTT
The DNA here is from genome assembly GCA_025358885.1 of Cytophagales bacterium. Lineage (GTDB taxonomy): Bacteria > Bacteroidota > Bacteroidia > Cytophagales > Cyclobacteriaceae > ELB16-189. Next base: position 8,174 of record JANYHW010000108.1, read on the forward strand.
CCGTGCTTTGGCAATGCGACCTGGCATCGCTTCGTAGAATGCCCTGATCATGTCTAAATCAAATACCATATTCATTAGTTTTCAGAGTGAAACGCTAATCTACAACACGTTTGGCAATGATTCAAAACACAAAAAGCCCAAGAATGGGCTTTGCGTTGAACTTGACGCGAAGCCGGGTATTCCCCGTAGCGTCAGCCAAGAGCACCTATAACAGTGACTGTCTGCTGTTGATGAAATTCAGGAACTCTCGTTTGACATTTTCATCTTTGAATTTACCTGAAAAGTAGGCAGTACCTGTCTTGCTGTTGGTG
>JANYHW010000132.1 GCA_025358885.1 Cytophagales bacterium
GCTCAGTAGTTTGACTAGCAGTTGATCAGAACAGTGAAAGGGAATGTTCCATTGTCTGGGTCTATCTGTCTTACCAGGAGTGTAGGTCAATGTATTTGAGTCCGATCCCCTCACCATCTTAGCCCGTTGGTCTTGTGATGAATCGGCTACGGTGTAAGTGAAGATATCCGGAAATGCGGTCAACTTCGTGTTCGCCCTTTTCACCGTCGCAATGTTGCCATAAATGGGAAAGGGTGTTCTTTCCACCTGATAGTAATCATTAGAATCATCCCAGGCCCATCCCGGTCCTAAATATTCCGTGTCAAAATTGGCGGAAGAGAAAAATAGTTTTGATGGGTGGGACTTTAAAAAATTATACACACGATTTTCCCGGTGGGTATTCTCATACAAAAAACCAGGGTCACCGGTTCCCCAGAAAATCAAGGAGTCATTTCGCTGCTCATAGCGCAGCGCAGGAACGGAGTCACCCAATACAACGAGGGAAGTATAATATGTAAAGATCTTCGTATTGGAGGCCGGAGTAAAATACCGGTCACCCTGATGTGTATAGAGAGTTTTTTCTTTTCCCGGATCATACACGACAAACCCAATATGGTCTTTAAAATCTTTCTCTGCCTGGAGAATGGGTGTACTGAAATATCGGCGCGATGAACAACTGCTTAAGGCCCCTAAGCACATCAATAGCCAACACCATCCATTTACCTTCATCAAGCGCTCAGGTAACGCTCCTGCAATATCTTACCATGGTGTATTTCATGGCCGGCAATAATAAATCCCAGGGCCACGACCGATAGCTCATTCTTGTTGGCTGTGCCCCTTCTGGTCAGCATTTCGGAATTGAAACTTTCAAACAGATCTACTGATGTAGTTCGAAGGTGCTGCATTTCATCGCCGATTTGTTTCAGGCTTCTGCTGGTCGCATTCAATTGTGTGGCGTATTCCTTTTCATCAAAACCAGACAATTCCGTTTTGTCATTTCGGGCGAAGCGTAGGGCCCGATATCCAAAAATCCGTTCCGCATCAATCATGTGACATAACACTTCACGGATGGACCATTTTCCTTCGGCATAACGGAAGTCGCACTTTGCCTCGGGGATCGAATGGATCAATTCCATGGTTCTGTAGCCCGAAATGCGCATGGCTTGTAGCACATCGGGTTGTGATACCAGTTTTACATAGGCCTTGTAAAAAGGAGGGATCGTTTCAAGGTTCAGGAACATGCTTATTTGAATTTTGGAGTCAATTTAACAATTGCCGGAGCAATTCAAATCAATCATGTTGACCAGCGGCTTTGAGTATCCGTCCCCTCAGGAACTCCTCCACGGGCAAGACCAGCAACGCAATTAACACCTGGATGAAAAAGTCCGCCACGGGTGTGCTCTTGAGTGAAATGTTTGCTGCCGCAATGGTCTGAATGAACTGGATCAACATGATCACGGTAAGGGCCGAAAGGAACCTGCTCAGGTAACGGTAACGCGTATTGGCGCCCTTCATGCGGAGTGACAACACCACGAGCGATCCGAAGAAGAAAAACTCAAGCGCGTAAAACCAGGGACGTTTCCAATAAGGTGGGAAGACATTGAAGTCTATGCTTTCCAGTTCCGTTACCTTTCCAAAGAGATCTTTCGACTGAACCTGCACGTTGTATTTTCCAGGCGGAAGAAATGGAAAATTGATGACGTTATTCAAGGTCGACCATTGCGACCACTCCCGCTGAAGTCCGCTGACCCAATACCGGTACTCGACCGCCTGTAAGCTAACATATTCCGGTTGTATGAATTCAAATGTCAAGGCGCTTTCACTCTCTTCTACCCGTAATTTCTGCCCGGGAGCAAATTTGGATTGCTGTCCACGCACTTCTTTAAGAAAAAGGGGATTGGATAGCGCAGACGCCTCATGGTCGTCGCTGGAGAATTGATAGAGCTCATTGCCGCCGGTGATCACCCACAGGCTCTTCCCCCATTCCGCTGGTGCCAGGAAGCGAATGTCAGGAAATAATTTAAGCCATTCTGTTTTGATAGATCCCTGAAGTTTGCGATCCACAGTCCTCCATTTGTTTCCATCGTAAAACCAGAAGTATCCTGCTGAAGCAAAATACTTCTTCGAGTCCGGAAGGGAATCATACTTGACAAACGTGTTCTTGAAACTTGCGTAGTGATAGAATTCTCCATTCTGTGTGAGGTAGACCTCCTGACCATAGGCCAATCCCACCGTCTTGTCAACAGAAGTGTGTGGCAAGGGAATGAACTCCGCATCGAGAATTTCACCCTCTTCCACTCCCATCTTCAATGCCCGGTTTCGCCCGCAAATCCAGATGTTCTGCAGGTTGTCTTCAAAAATGAAATCAGCGCGTGAAGAGAGCGTGTCAGAAAATTCAGTTTGCTGCCATCCTTTGTTGGAAGGGCGGAAGGATTTTATTTTATCCGTATAGGTGCTCAACAGCAGTTGTTGCAAATTCTTTGAAAAGAAAATGTTACGCACTGGCTCCCGGTCAACGGATAGGGCCGTCAATCCATCAACTTCAAAAACTCCCCCCACACCACCGCACATCAGTTTGTTCTCAACCACCACCAGTTGATCCACTTTGCCTGAAATTCCCTGTACACGCTTGTATACAAACTCAACTTCCTTCAGCACGCGGACCGTCTTCTTCAATTTGGGATTTAGTCTCTTCTGGTTATTTCGTTGTTCCCGGTTGCCGTACACGGGGGCTTCAACCTCTTCAAATATTTCCTGCCGTTCCAGAAGAAACAGGCCAAGGGTGGTGCCAACGTACACCTGGTTTGCTACCGTTTGTACGCACAATAAATTTCCATCAAGTCCCTGGTAGTGGTTAAATGTTCTGAAGGGTAGAAATGGTGCAACCCGGGTAAAGCCGTAGTCGTGTGCTACCCACACGCCATGATGTCGGTCCGTAAGTAAGGAATACACCTGGTTATCGGGGAGACCCGCATAATAATTTGAAATCTCCAGGGTTTCGCCCGTCTCGACGTCTGCAAACACGATTCCGCCACGAAGGGTGCCGATGGCAATCATCTTGTCCGTTACCCAAGTGCCATTGGCCGCTACGTTAGCCGAAAGGTAAAGGGAATCAGTCGGGAAAAACGGGATCAAGGTTTGTCCCTCTTTTCCAAGAAAGAACCGGTTGTCTTGCGTAGCGATCAGGTCCACCTTTCCATTGGGTGATCGTTCGCTGAAAACAAGTTGGGCAGTTTGTATTTGTGGAAACTCAGCGGGCTTAAGGGTCTCTCCTTCGATTTTCTTCAGACCATCTTTTCCTGTATTCAAATAAAGGTGAGGGCCAATCTGGAAGAGTCCTGTAAAGTGACCCTGCTCGGCGGTAGCGGTGAAAAGTACCTTTGGTTTCGATGATCCTGAATCCAGCTTGATAAGATGCATGTCATTGACAAAGTATACTGCATTGCCCATCGCATTTGCGGTAAGCATGTTCTTGCCCTCTTCCAGTGAGTCAGAGAGTGATATATAGCTCAATTGGTTTTTTTCATTCAAACCAATTTTGCCAAAACCCGACGATCCTGCGGCAAAGACATCACCTTGACTGGTCACAGCCAGTGAGTAGACTGCTCCTTTGATGGGCACCATGTCCCAGGTACGCCCGTCAAATTGAAGCACGCCAGACCGGTTAGCAAAATAGAGAATGCCATGGTTGTCCTGCTGGATGTCGAAACTCCGGTAGCTGATGTTATCATTACCCGGCTTGTAATGGGACAGGAAATAGTGGCCCGGTTGGGCCAGCAAGAATTGAAATACTAAGCCAACGAAGATGAAGGTGAGAGAAATCTTTTTCATTTCGCAAGAGACATAACACCAAAGATAGAAAGATCATCTGAACAGAGTAATCGGGCTGTCCTTTGATCTTTTTGAAGAAATAGACAGTTGTTGCCGGCTTAGCTGATCTTGCTCCAGTTTACTGCTGTCTTTTTCAAGGATGCAAGATGTGTTTTAATGGGGTGGTGCTCTGGCTTTTTCAGTTCAGGATCTTTTTCCAGTATGTCAACCGCCACTTCCCGCGCCTGAATAAGAATTTTACCGTCTTTTCCCAGGTCAGCGATCATTAAATCCAATAGCCCACTTTGTTGAGTACCCATGAGATCACCGGGGCCACGAAGTTTCAGGTCCACATCTGCAATTTCAAAACCATTGTTTGTACGAACCATCGTTTCCATGCGCAACTTCGCTTCGGAACTTAATTTGAAGCTGGTAAGCAGAATGCAATAGGACTGCTCTGCGCCTCGCCCCACGCGTCCACGCAATTGATGGAGTTGTGAGAGTCCGAACCGTTCTGCACTTTCAATAACCATCACGGAGGCATTGGGTACATCCATACCGACCTCGATCACGGTAGTCGCGACCATAATCTTGGTTTCACCTTTTACGAAGCGTGCCATCTCGAACTCTTTGGCCTCGGGTTTCATTTGTCCGTGGAGAATACTTATGGCATAATCAGGAAAGGCACGAGCAATGCTTTCGTAACCATCCATGAGGTGTTTTAGATCGAGCTTCTCCGATTCCTCAATGAGTGGATAGACCAAATACACCTGCCTGCCTTCTTCTATTTGTGATTTAAGAAATGCATTCACCTGCAGGCGATGAGAATCATATTGATGCGTTGTGCGTATGGGTTTGCGGCCTTTCGGCAATTCATCAATGGTCGAAATTTCGAGGTCGCCATACAAAGTCATGGCCAAGGTGCGTGGAATGGGAGTTGCTGTCATTACCATCACATGTGGATATACTGTGCTGTTCTTCTGCCAAAGTTTTGAACGTTGCGCCACTCCGAACCGGTGTTGTTCGTCTATGATGGCAAGTCCAAGGTGTTGGAATTTTACTTCTTCCTCAAGCAGGGCGTGGGTGCCAATCAGAATTTTTAAAGGGCCGCCCTGGAGACCTGCGTGCAGGATTTTCCTTTCAGCTTTCTTTGTTGAGCCCGTCAACAATCCAATGGATAGTTCCATGGCATCGGCATACTTCTTTAACCCCGCATAGTGTTGCTGAGCAAGAATTTCGGTAGGGGCCATCAAAGCTGCCTGTGCACCCCCACTGATGACGAGCAAAATGCAGATGAACGCAACAATGGTCTTACCGCTGCCCACATCACCCTGTAACAGGCGATTCATCTGATGTCCCGTTTTCATATCATGATAGATCTCGCGTATGACTTTCTTTTGAGCATCTGTAAGCGAAAAAGGCAAATGGTCATTGTAAAACTTTGTGAGAAGTGAGGTGTCTCCAAATACTTCTCCCTTGTATTTTTCGTATCGAACAAGTTTTAGTTTCAACAGCCGCAATTGAAGGTAAAAAAGCTCTTCAAATTTCAACCGCTTTTGTGCCTCGGCCAGTTTTTCAAAATTGTCCGGGAAATGAATATGGATAACAGCTTCTTTCTTATGGATAAATCCGAATTTTTTCAACACATAGTCGGGAAGGGTCTCATGAATGTGTGACGGTGCAATCTTCATGAGCTCATGGAGCAGTTGTGAGAGAACCTTGTTGTCAATCCTTTTTTTGCGAAGCTTCTCGCTCAAGGGGTAGACTGGCTGAAGATGACCTGCCTTTTCCTGCCTCGCGGTCAACGGTTCGATCTCCGGGTGGGCGATAGAAAAGACTCGGCCATACCGGGTAGGCTTCCCGAATACCACATAGTCCATACCCGGCTTGATCTTTTGCAACACCCACGGAATGCCCTGAAACCATACCAACTCGAGTATTCCGTTTCCATCTGTAAATTTTCCTGTCAGGCGTTTTTTAAAGCCAGTGCCAGCCATTTCAAAAGAGGAGATTTTTCCCTGCAACTGGACGAAGGGCATGTCTTCAGTCACTTCCTTAACAGAATAAAACTTTGTGCGGTCTTCATATCGGAAAGGGAAATGCTGAATCAGGTCACCAAAGGTGAATACCTTCAATTCCTTATGAAGGAGTGTCGCTCGCTGGGGGCCTACCCCTTTTAGAAATTCGATAGAGGTGTCGAAGAAGGACACGTGTTAAGGTGTTGAGGTGCGGAGGTGTTGGAGTTTTCCGGCTTAATTTAACGATTCGGCCTCAACAGGAAGAAAGTATCTAAGTATGCGATCAACTTATCACGATTTAAATCCTTCTTCTGGACTTCATTTTGATCACCTTACCCCTCCATTCCCTATCATCCAAAAAAGGCCCAAAGGACACCCAAGGCTAGAAACATCAAAACAGCACCGGCAAACCAGTAAAATCCCGCGCCCACCCCAACGGTACTATCATACGGCATACTCAACCTCTACTTGCTTGGATTCAAGTTTTGCATTTGAAATATGATGCTTAGTTTCACCAGCATTTATAACAAAATTAAACGATCAAAAAAATTCAGGTTCCCAGCGTAACATCAACACCTCCGCACCTCAACACATTACCTCCACTTCAGCGTATTAATCAAATGCATCACGTCCTTTTTCACATACTCAATGGCTGGCTGCAACGAGTCATTCTGGACTTTCACGTTGAAATAGAGTGCACCGCGGACAAAGTGCTGCACAGAGTCGGTCATGGTGAATTGAAACTGGCTCGGCACTTCACCTTCTAGTTCGGCTATAACCGCGGTTTTGCCATCGGGTGTCTTCACGATCGTCTCATCGATAGAATATGCCTTGATTTGATGCTTGGCGGTAAGCACGTAGGCATCCTGTAAATACTCTTTCAGCAGTTTGGCACTCCCCTTGACTTTTTTGTACGTGACATGAATAGTCGCATTCAATTCCGGGTAGTAGATTTCAACCCAATGGCGGTCACTCACCCATGAAGTATCTTTTTGAAATCGAGCATGTGTGGAGTATTCAAATTGGTACGGGAGTGTGTCCGGCGAAACCCGGTATGCAGCTTCCGGAAGAATCAATCGGTTATACCCTTTAGGTTTGGGTTGGTAATCCCGGGTGCAGGCGATCAACAACGCCACCAGGAAAGCAATGAATATTTTGCCTGACATAGGATTACTCTTCGCCAGTTTCGGCGTCTGCAATAGTCGCCCGTATGCGCTTTATTCTTTTTTGGTCGACAGAAACGATGGTAAAAATAAAACGCTCGTACGTAATCTTGTCACCCGCATTGGGCATAGAACTGTGAAGTTCCAGCATGAGTCCGCCCAATGATTCACTTTCTCCTTTCACCTCGTCGAAATACTGAGGATCCAGTTCAAGAGCCTTGCAGAAGTCGTGGAGTGAAATCTTTCCCTCAAATACATAGGTGCGGTCATCCATCTTCTGGAATGGAATGGCCACTTCGTCAAATTCGTCATTGATCTCTCCTATGATTTCTTCAATCAGGTCCTCCAGGGTGACCAGACCGCTGGTACCCCCATACTCATCGGCTACGATGGCCATATGAACGTGCTTGCCCTGAAAATCTTTCAAAAGGGAGTCCAACTTTTTCGTTTCCGGCACGAAGAACCCTGGCCTTAATAGCTTCTGCCAAAGAAATGTTTCTCCTTCACCCAGGTAGGGCAACAGGTCCTTGGTATAGAGAATACCCTGAATGTGGTCGATGGTTTCGCGATAAACCGGAATGCGGGAGAATCCAGACTTGTTCACAGCGTCCAGTATTTCCTTGAAATTCAGGTCAACTTCCACTGCCGATATTTCAAGCCGCGAACGCATTACCTGCTTCACGGCAAGCGTACCGAAATTCACAATCCCCTTGAGAATCTCTTTCTCATCCTCAGAGGTTTCAGCATTGTCGGTCGTCAATTCCAGGGCATGGTGCAGTTCTTCCACGGTAGTGGAGTACCCTTTCTTTTTTATCCGGCGTTCGATCAGTCCGCTCATCCCTAAAAGCAACGTGGATACAGGCCAGCAGATTTTTTCCAGCACTTTCCATGCCCCACCCATCATTCGGGCAATGAAAATGTTCCGCTGTGTTGCATATACTTTGGGAATAATTTCACCGAAGAAGGTAATGGCAAAAGTGGTGGCAAATGTTACTATACCCACGATCGTTTCGGTAGGGCTGTGGGTATTGGCCATCTCCCACATGAGGAAGGTGGAGATGGTGACTACTCCCACATTAACAAAATTGTTCATCACCAGAATAGTCGCCAGCAACAGCCTTGGGCGTTTCAACAAATCAACGATATTGAGTTCGCGGGGATCATCTGAGTTGCGGCAGCGGTCCAGATCGTCTATCCTGAGGGAAAAAAATGCAACTTCCGATGCCGAGATCAATGCCGACATAAAGAGTAATACCGCAATAGCAAGGAAACTGAAAACGTAGAATGGACTTACTTCCATCAACAGGATGTTCGACAGAAAAATACTAGGAGGTTCGTCCACAAATTAAGGGATTCAAGGTTTTACTTATTGGATGAATCAAAACGGCAGGTCGTCAGTACTGGCATCAGCACTGGACTTGCCTCCACCTATATCATCATTGGCTTGATGTTGGGGCGGAGCCGAAGGGCGATACTCAGGATTTCCTCCACTTCCTTCTCGTTTGGTGCTGAGCATTGTCATGTTATCTCCCACAACTTCCGTGGTGTACCGTGTAACGCCTTCCTTTTCCCATGATCGTGTACGAAGCTTTCCTTCAATGTATATCATATCTCCCTTGTGGAGGTACTTGGCAGCGATCTCGGCAAGCCCACGCCATAAAACGATGTTATGCCACTCCGTTACCTCTTTCTTGTCACCGGTGGTCTTGTCTTTATAGGTTTCCGAGGTTGCGATTGTAAAATTTGCTACGGTTGCCCCATTTTCAAGGTTGCGCACCTCCGGGTCCTTGCCCAGTCTTCCTACTAAAATGACTTTATTCACACCTGACATATGCTTTGATTTATGTTGATTATCTGATTTGCAGTCCTCCTCATCGGAGCCAGCCCGTCATTTCGCAGAAGGCCGTGGACCTTGCCACCGATAGCTATCGCGGCGAAGGCGGGGAGCAAAAATACCAAATCTCCACGACACCTATAAAATGCTCCTGTCTCCGAGATACCGGGTTATCAGTCTCGGTTTGGGCAATTCCTCTATCTGCCTTGCTGTATACCATCCACCATCCTGAAGAAAATAGGATGACAATTTTTTTCCGACAGTTCCATTGAGCTCAATGAACCGGGCATGAATGACCTGGTGTGTCAGGATGTGTTTGTATTCAGATGAACTTACGATCCCTACGCTTGCTGGCGGCTGAACACTAATCACCTGAAATAATTTCTCCAGCGCCCTCCTCCCGGATAAATTTCTTTTTTCTTCCAGAAGGGGCAAGTCAAACAATCCTCTCCATATGTCTTGTTGATTCCGCTGAGTCATTAGAATTTTTTTTCCTCTACGCAAGATGAAATAGTAGAAATGTCTCAGCTTGACCGCTTTTTTCTTTTGCTTTACGGGAAGAAGATTCTGTGCCTCATGCTGAAAAGCAAAACAGTTCTTTTTGAAAACACAATCGGTGCAATTCGGATTCCTTGCGGTGCAATACATTGCCCCAAACTCCATCATGGCCTGGTTATGGTGGGCCGGTTGATGATGTGAAATGAGTTGGTTGGCCAAATCGGTGAAAAACTTCTTCCCTTCGGCCGAACCAATGTCTTTTTCTATCCCAAAAATTCTTGCCAGCACCCTGAATACGTTGCCATCAACAACGGCAACTTTCTGATCAAATGCGAACGAAGCAATCGCCGCCGCGGTATAGTCGCCAATGCCAGGAAGGCTCTTCAATTCTCTCCAGGTTCGGGGAAATTTCCCGCCAAAAACCGTTGTCACCTTTTGTGCACATAAATGAAGGTTGCGGGCCCTGGAATAATAGCCAAGACCTTGCCATAGCCGGAGGACTTCCCGTTCGGGAGCCTCTGCCAATGACTGAACATGGGGATACTTTTGAATAAATCTTTTGTAGTATGGAAGGCCCTGGGTGACCCTCGTTTGCTGCAAAATAATTTCCGAAAGCCAGATTTTATATGGGTCCTGCGTGTTTCGCCATGGAAGGTCACGATGGGACCCTGCATACCACTCAACGATTTTTTTAGAGAAATATGCCTTGTTCATTTCCTTGATAATCAGAATTTTCGAATATTGTTTTTAATTCAGGCCTGGCAAATTAATTTTGCCCTCCCTTTAACCAAAGTTATAACACCCCAGCACCGTGACGAAAGCAGACGTTATTAATCAAATCGCAGAGAAAACCGGCATCGACAAAGCAGATGTCACCGCCTCTGTAGAGGCCTTCTTTTCCATTGTTAAAAACTCCATGTCCGGAGGACATAACATTTATGTCCGCGGCTTTGGAAGTTTCATCAACAAAAAACGGAAGAAGAAAATTGCCCGCAATATTTCACGCAACACAGCTATCGTTATTGAAGAGCACTATATTCCCAGTTTCAAGCCAGCCAAAGTCTTTATCAACAAGATTAAGAGCAGCGACAAGGTAAAGCAACTTGCAGAAAAGTAAAGGGTATCGGCCATCGGCATTTGGCGTTTGACTCCAATGACTGAAGCCATCCCTCATGCCCATGCTGAGAAACAGAATCATATTAATCGTCGTCGGTGCGGTACTTATCCTGATATTGTATTTCCTGCCGAAGGCGGTGGTGGAGAATGACAGCCAGTTACAAAGTGGCGCCGATACCAAAACACCTGCCACACTTCCACCAAGTCCTCACGGGCAAACTCCAAAAGCTACGCGAAGCAGCATTAACCGGTTGAGGACCCGGTACTTATCCACTTTGCCGGAAGAAAAAAATGCTATCTTTGCCGACTCTTTGGTAAGCCTATACAACCAAGCGGGTCTATTTGACAGCGCAGCATGGTTTGCCGAGAGAGCAGCAACGTTCTTTAAAACTGATGAAAGTCTCCTGAAGGCAGGCAATGCGTATTACGAAGCATACACCTTTGCCGTTGATCGGGAGAAGCAAAAGTCACTGGCGGAGAAAACCCGTGAGGTTTTCGGAAGGTTTTTGGAACGAAACCCAAAGAACCTTGAGGTAAAGACCAAGGTGGCCATGACATACCTCAGTTCAGGTGCTCCGATGCAGGGGATTGCCATGCTGAGGGAAGTATTGGCCGATGACCCAAAGAATGAACTGGCACTCTTCAACATGGGGATGTTGTCGATTCAATCGGGTCAATTTGCCAAGGCGGAGGAGTGGCTCCTGAAACTGACCGGGGTAAATGAAAAGCACCTGCAGGGACAATTGCTGCTGGGTGTGGCCTACATGAACCTGGGTAAGAAAGACAAGGCCCGTCAACAGTTTGAGAAAGTGAAACAAATGGATGCGGATCCTTCTGTGCAGGCTACAGCTGATTCATATCTGCAGGAACTAAAATAATTTTTAACTCGCCCCGATCCGTTGGGGCCAAACAGTAAAACACTATGCCAAGCGGTAAGAAAAGAAAGAAACACAAAATGGCGACCCACAAGCGCAAAAAGCGTCTGAGAAAGAATCGTCATAAAAAGAAATAAGATACCTATCTGATTAACCGTGAGTAACGAACTAATCATCAGCGCTACTCCGGAAGGATGCCGCATCGCCCTATTGCGCGACAAAACGCTGGTTGAATTCCATGAAGATATAGGGGGAGGGAAATTCGCTGTAGGCGACATTTATCTGGGTAACGTCAAAAAAGTTGTCCAGGGACTAAATGCAGCCTTCATCGACATCGGGTACGAGAAGGACGCATTCCTTCACTACCTGGACCTAGGACCCCAGTTTTCTTCTCTGCAGAAGTTCACCAAGCTGGTTCGCGCAAAAAAGATCACAGGTGGCCGACTGGATAAATTCCATGCTGAACGAGACATCGACAAGCACGGAAAAATCGGCCAACAGCTCTCGAAGAACCAGTTCATTCCTGTCCAGGTTGTTAAAGAGCCGATCTCTACCAAAGGCCCGCGCCTCTCTACGGAGTTATCCATTGCCGGACGATACCTGGTTATGGTCCCATTTGCCCATGCGGTAAATGTTTCCAAAAGAATAAGCAGCAGCGATGAACGGAAGCGCCTGCAAAGACTAATTCAATCCATCAAGCCGGAAGGCTTTGGCGTCATCGTCAGGACGGTAGCCGAGGGGAAAGAAGTGGCTGAACTGGATAAGGACCTCCGAAATCTTGTAAAGACCTGGGAAGATGGGGCTGCTCGACTCATCACCGCCAATCCACGTGATAAAATAATCGGCGAATTAAGCAAGACATCTTCTATTCTGCGTGATCTCCTCAATGAGTCGTTCGACAACATCCACGTCGACGACAAGAAGATCTATGAAGAGGTCAAGACTTACATTCACACCATTGCACCCGACAAGGAGAAAATCGTAAAGCTTTATACAGGCAAGGCTAAAATCTTTGAACACTACGGGGTAGAGAAACTGATCAAGTCCGCCTTTGGTCAGAACGTAAGCTTAAGGGCCGGCGGCTACCTCATTGTCGAGCATACCGAAGCCCTCCACGTTATCGACGTCAACAGTGGCAACAAGTCGAACCGAGAGGAGAACCAGGAAACCACTGCCCTTTCGGTCAACGTTGAGGCAGCCAAAGAAGTAGCTCGTCAATTGCGCCTTCGGGATATGGGTGGCATCATTGTCGTGGATTTCATCGACATGCGCAGTCAGGATAATAAAAAACTCATCTTCAAAACGATGATCGATGAGATGGAGCAGGACCGTGCAAAACACACCGTGTTACCGCTCTCGAAATTCGGATTGATGCAAATCACCCGGGAGCGCGTTCGTCCCCAAATGAATATCGCGACCAAAGAAGTTTGCCCCACCTGCAATGGAACAGGAAGCATTACGGCCAGTATCCTTATCACTGATCAAATCGAAGAACACATCCAGCATTTATTTGAGAAACAAAACGAACCCAATCTGGTGCTAGCCCTGCATCCTTTTCTGTTTGCTTATTATACAAAAGGAATTATTTCGAAGCGCGTGAAGTGGTTTTTCAAATACAAACGATGGGTGAATCTAGTTAAAGATACCTCATTGGGAATTGTTGAATTTCACTTCCTGAACAAAGACGGAGAAGAGATCGATTTGGGCAAGGCCACAGCAGTTCAGCCGCCTGCAGAGGCCTGACAACCTGACACATCCGGCATTCTGGAACATCATTTGAAATCCTCCTCATGCGAGGATTTCTACTTTAAACCCGTACACTATGGCAGAAACAATGGAAAAAGGCAGCATCTCGATCAATACCGAGAACATATTCCCTATCATCAAGAAATTCCTTTACTCCGACCATGAGATCTTTCTCCGTGAGTTGGTCAGCAATGCCGTTGACGCCACGCAGAAGCTTAAAAAACTCGCCTCCATGGGTGAGTTCAATGGTGAGTTGGGAGACCTGAGGATCGAGGTCAGCTTCGATAAAAAGAAAAATACCATCACCGTCAGCGACCGGGGTATTGGAATGACCGGCGAAGAAATTAAGAAATACATCAATCAGATTGCGTTCTCCGGCGCCACTGAATTCATAGAAAAATTCAAGGACAAGGCCGATGCAAAAGACATCATAGGCAAGTTTGGCCTTGGATTCTATTCCGCCTTTATGGTATCAGAGCGGGTAATGATTCACTCACGGTCGTACAAAGCCGCTGAGGCGGAAGGTGCTCGGTGGGAATGCGACGGCTCAACAGAATTTGAACTCCGCCCTGAAACAAGATCAGATCGCGGTACAGAAGTGGTGTTGCACATCAATAAGGACTCCGAAGAATTTCTGGATGAGTATCGACTAAAAGGCATTCTTGAAAAATACTGCAAGTTCCTCCCCGTAGAGATCAAGTTTGGAAAGAAAGATGAAAGCGTGGAGGATGGCGTTGACAAAGATGGGAAACCCAAATACACCACAGTAAAAAAAGACAGGATCATCAACAATCCTTCACCGCTCTGGACAAAATCTCCCAATGACCTGAAGGATGAAGACTATATCAGCTTTTACAAAGAGTTGTATCCTTTTGCTGAAGATCCTCTTTTCTGGATTCACCTGAACGTGGACTATCCTTTTAACCTCACCGGGATTCTCTATTTTCCGAAAGTGAAGAATGATTTTGAACTCAATAAGAACAAGATTCAATTATATAGCCGTCAGGTATTCATTACGGATGAGGTAAAAGACGTTGTGCCAGATTTTCTCATGCTGCTTCATGGAGTACTGGACTCACCGGATATTCCATTAAACGTTTCACGCAGCTATCTGCAGAGCGACTCCAACGTAAAAAAAATCAGTCAGCACATTACCAAAAAGGTAGCAGACAAATTGCAGGAGATGTTCAAGAAGGATCGTTCTGATTTTGAAAAGAAATGGGACGACATTAATATATTCGTGAAGTATGGTATGATCAGTGATGAAAAATTCTATGACCGCGCCAAGGATTTTGCCTTGCTGAAAAACACGCAAAAGAAGTACTACACCCTGGATGAATACCGGGAATACGTCAAGGACCTGCAGGCGGACAAAGACAAAAATATTATTTACCTCTACGCCAGCGATCCGGCGAAGCAACACAGCTTCATTGAAACGGCGAACCTAAAGGCATATGATGTTATCATCTTCGACGGCCCTCTCGACAGTCACTTTATAAATACGCTGGAGCAAAAACTGGACAAGACCCAGTTCCGCCGCGTGGATAGTGACACCATCGACAAGCTTATTGTCAAAGATGAAAAAGTGGAGAGTGTCCTAAGCCAGGCGGATCAGGACAAACTGAAATCTATCTTCGAGAAGGCCATCAGCAATGCCTCTATGACGGTCAACATGGAATCGTTGGCTCCTGATCATTTGCCTGTAACGGTCACCATGAGCGAATGGGCACGCCGTATGAAAGACATGGCGCGCACCGGCGGCGGAGGCATGTATGGGTTCATGGGGGCAATGCCCGACCAGTACACAGTTTCCATTAACACCAACCACAAGACCGCACAGCGGATTCTGCATTTGGAGAATGAGGATCAACAGGCCCAGCTTGCCAAGCAGTCTTATGACCTGGCACTCCTATCGCAAGGCATGCTGACGGGCGCTGATCTTACCAATTTCATCAAGCGAAGCGTAGAACTGGTTTCCTAGATAGTGAACCTGCATAAAATAAACTTTCAATAACTTCGTTTATAGGTTATGCAGAAGGTTTTCATTTCGGGGATGCTGGTTATGGTATCACAGGTTGTCCTTGCACAAGACAACAACAAGGTACCAATTGGCAAAGAAGGCCAGTTCACGTTCGAAACCGAAAAGCCATACAAGCTGTTAGAGCTGGATGAAAAAACTTCAGAGCCCATTGTCAGCAAGAAGAAGAAGCCCAAACGCAAGACTTTTTATGGAATCAAAACCCGGAAGGGCTACACCCGGAAAGGATTTGGCGACAAGATTACCATAGAATTGTTCTACACCCTGAAGAAACCAGATAAGCCCACCGACTTTGTCAGGGACATTTACTGGTATGACTACACCCGGCATGAAATCCGGCGAACCGGCAATTTTGATCCCAAGAAAGGTGTGCTGCTGCATGGTCCATACAAGAAGTTGCAGGGAACGACCGTATTGGAAGAAGGCATTTTTTATAAAGGCGCCAAACATGGCCGTTGGATGAAGTACGATCGACACGACATCCTCGATGACAAGGAGAAATACTATAAAGGCTGGCCAAAGGAATCTCTTGTCACGTATTATGATGCCAATGAGCACAAGAAGGTGAAAGAAATGATCCCGGTGGAGATTGACGAAAGGGAAGGATTCTATTTCATGTTTCATGAAAATGGCAACATCGCAGTAACCGGCGAATTCAAGTGGGACCAAAAGGTTGGTGACTGGATTGAGAACTATCCAAATGGCAAAAGAAAAAAGATTGTATCCTACCCTAAAGAACCATTTGACAAGAGCGCCAGGCCTTTTGTGAGAAAAGAGTGGGACGAGAAGGGCAAGGAGATTTTCTCATCTAACAAGGGAGTATGATTCCAAATGTCTCTCACTTCATTTGTCATTGCAATTACCCATTGATTTATTAGTAAAATGCGTCTTCCAGGTGATGAATTTCAGGCTTTCCATAAACCATGTTGATGGCGACAATATCATACCTAACGTTCCCCTGCCAGTTTTTTTCATACATGTAGTGCAGGGCCCCCTGGAATATCATCTTCTTCTTTTGGTAGTCGACAAACTCTTCGGGATATCCAAAGGCCGTTGAACTTCTCAGCTTCACCTCAACAAAAATCAACCACTTGTCACGACTGACAATAAGATCGATTTCTGATTTCTTGTGACGGAAGTTTCTTTCAAGAATGGTATAGCCCTTCTGCGTCAGAAAATCCGCTGCCAGATTCTCGCCTTCTGTTCCCCTTTTGATTTTATCACTCATGACCTACCTTTGATACCAGTCTAGCAACAGGATGAAGAAATTGATTGAGGGGTTTACGCGTCAGCTGAGCGAGGCCCTTAAGATTGGGCAGGCGGTCGACCTCGTGCGTCAGGGCAGTGATATCCGGAATGTCCTGATTACTGGTATGGGTGGCAGCGGCATCGGGGCCAACCTGGTCGAATCGCTCACCTTTGGACGAATTCCGATTCCCATCACCGTTTGCAAGGGGTATAACATACCTCAATTTGTAAGCCCGCACACCCTGTTCATTGCGTGCTCTTACAGCGGCAATACCGAAGAGACCCTGGCTGCAATTCAAAAAGCCATGCTTAAACGCGCCCATATTATTTGCATCACTTCAGGCGGTAAAATGCTGGAACTGGCCAAAGAATACAATTTCTTCTTCATCAGAATTCCTGATGGATCTTCCAGTCCACGGGCCATGATCGGGTATATGATTGTTTCTCTGTTATATGCCCTGTATCACACAAACCTGATTGGGGCGGCCTTTATCAAAGAGACAGAGAACTCCATTGAGTACCTGGACCGGGGCGAAAAGGCCATCCAAGCCGAGGCCGAATTGATAGCGAAAAAACTAAAGGGGAAATTTCCTTTTATATACTGTGATGGCCGCCTCCAGGCCATGGCCATGCGTTTTCAGCAACAACTGAATGAAAATGCCAAGCAAATTGCGCATGTGAATACGTTCCCGGAAATGAACCACAACGAAATTGTGGGTTGGAGATTTCCGGAGAATATATTTCAGCAAGTCCAGGTAGTCTACCTCTACTCCGACCATGATCATGAACGGGTTGAAAAGCGATTGGAGATTTGCCGGGAAATTTTTGAAAAAAAGTCGAATCCCATCATTGACATTGTGGCACAAGGAGCATCGCTGCTTGAACAATACTATTACCTCGTTCATCTCACTGATTGGATTTCATACTTCCTGGCGAAGGAAAATCAGGTGGATCCTGACCCTGTAGAACCCATTGATTTCCTTAAGGAAGAATTATCCAAATTAAAGTGAACGCTGTTCTCAATCCTGAAGTATCAACAATTGACCTTGGCGTGATTGGGTATCAGGAAGGCTGGGATTATCAAACCCGGCTATTCAATGAGATTCTTGCAACAAAGTCAGGAAACAGGAATCGGGGAAAGAATGAACAGGTACCTACGAGGAATTATCTTTTATTCTGCGAACACCCGCACGCATTTACCCTCGGTAATAGCGGTGATGAAAATAATCTTCTCATCAAGAAAGAAGACTTGTCATCGATAATGGCCACCTATCATAGAATAAACCGGGGCGGTGACATTACCTACCATGGTCCGGGTCAAATTGTGGTGTATCCGATCATTGATCTGGAAAATTTTTTCACTGACATACACCGCTACATGCGCACGCTGGAAGAGGCGGTGATTCAAACACTTGTCTCCTTTGGGATTTCCGCTGGAAGAATCCCGGGCCTGACCGGCGTTTGGCTTGAAGAAGATACCAAGGGACCTGTAAGAAAAATCGCCGCATTGGGTGTAAAAACAAGTCGATGGGTAACCCTTCACGGACTGGCCTTTAATGTCAATACCAACTTGACCTATTTTGATTATATCATCCCCTGTGGTATCACTGACAAGGCCGTCACCTCGATGGAAAAAGAATTGGGGAGCCGCCAGGACATCGAAGAGGTTAAGGGTCGGTTGAAAGGAAACCTGATTAAACTTTTTTCAATGAAGGCGATAACCCGATAATTTTCTTATCACGCATGGATATAGTTTCGAAAACATTTGGGGCCCGTCTTTCCTGATGATCAAAGACATTACCAAGCCTATTGTGCAGAATGTCACCCTGGTCGTGGTGTGTGAAAAGAACATTCTGCTGCAGGATGAATGGAAAGTCTTTCTAATCAACAGCAACAGTGTTGACATTGACAATACCCTTGTGGCCAGCACAGGGTATGGAGAGAGCAACGGTGAGCAGCAACGGACCTCTACCCTTCGACACTTTCTTCAAACGGTTCCGGCCAACAGCACAGCCCTCGTTGAGCCGATTGATGAAAATGTATTTCATCTGAACAATGAATATTGGGTGAGCTATTACATTGGTCCACAACTCTACGATAAACGATTTGTGTTTCTTCCGGACTCGATTCGGGAAGAAAATCTTACTTTTATTAAAGAACTTCAGCTGAAGGGCGTATTGCATTCGTAGTTTAATTCAGCCCCTCCAGGTACTTATACCCCGAACCGGTGTTCAGCAAAAGAACTGTTTCATTTTGGCTGACAGAATTCTCCAACAACGATTTCTTTAAGGCGGTGAGCAATGCGGCTCCCTCCGGTGCCATCAGGATGCCTTCCTCTTTTGCTATTTCTCTCAGACTTGAAGTAATTTCCTCATCCGAAACACTCATCGGTTTTCCCTGGGACTCCTTCAGAGTTGCAATGATCATCCCCTCACCAAATGGATGAGGTACAGCCAATCCGTTCGCAATGGTTGCCTTGCCCGAATAGCGTTTACAATTTTCCTGGTTTCCCAGCCAAGTCTCTACGATCGGTTTGCAGTTCTCCACTTGAACAGCAATCATACGGGGTAGTCTCGGAGGAATCCATCCCATTTCGACCATTTCATTGAAAGCCTTCCACATACCAATCAATCCCGTTCCACCCCCGGTAGGATAGAAGATAATATCCGGGAGTTTCCAGTCCATTTGCTCAGCGATTTCATAACCCATCGTCTTCTTTCCTTCAAGCCTGTAAGGCTCCTTTAGCGTTGACATATCAAAATATTCGTTGTCCTGATTAAGTTGGGCAACGCGTTTGGCGCAATCGCTGATAAGACCATTCACCAATACCAACTTTGCTCCATACAACAAGCATTCCTTTTTGAATACTGCAGGTGTGTGTTCAGGCATTACCACTACAGCCTCCATACCCGCCTTGGCACAATAGGCACTCAGCGCTCCTCCTGCATTGCCTGCGGTAGGCACAATACACCTGGCTATACCAAGTTCTTTTGCCTTCGAAACCGCCATGCTCATCCCACGTGCCTTAAATGAACCGGTGGGATTGGAGGACTCATCCTTTACCAAAAGTCTTTCCAATCCAATATTTTTTGCGAGCCTTTCCAACGAAAGTATAGGGGTAAATCCCTCTCCCAACGAAACGATATTTTTCTTGTCGAAAACCGGCAACATGGAGAAATAACGCCACATAGAGCGGGTTTTGATGTCTATGTCCTGCTGCGTGACTCCGGAGAGGTTTTCATACATGTTCAGCAAAATATTATTGCCACACTTTTCACACGTCGCCGTAGAAATCACCCTGTCGGCGGGATAGCACCGGTGACATTGCCAGCATTGCAGGTGAGATAAATGTGAAATCTTCTCTTTTGATGCAATCATCGTCCTGTTGAAATGAAAGGAACGAAAGTAATCTCTGGGTCATTCCCAAACCAATCGTTTCTCCTTATTGGTCATCACTTCAGGTTATAATGCAATTTGGCATACTTAAAGAACGCATTGCTCAAACCATCGCGCTCGTCACCATGGCGTTGAATAAAATAAAATTGCCGGGTGATGGAAAGCCCATCAATAAAAAGCCGTACAAGAGTGCCGGAGGCAAGTTCATTAGCCACGGAGCGCATAGGTAGAAATCCAATACATTGATCAGCCAAAATAAAATTCTTTAGGGCTTCCGTACCACTTAAGCGCACACGCACATTGAGATCAGAAAGCTTGATTCCATGGGTGGATAAGGCATATTTTAATGCCGCCAGGGTACCAGAGCCTCGCTCGCGGAGAGCAACAAGATGCTTGGTTATCTCCTCTATGCGCAACCGTGGCTTACGGGCAAGGTGACTTGCAGACGAACAAACCGGGATTACCTCATCCGTGAGAAACAGCTGACTGTTTACAATCGAAAGCCTATTCTTGCCTTCCATGATTCCCAGGTCAATCTCATGATCGAGCAAGGCCTTCAGCACACCTTCTGAATTGCGATTCAGCAGACTGATCTTCACATGTGGATGTTTCTGATGGAATCCGGATAACACCGCCGGAATGATGTAGAGTGCCACGGTTGTACTTGCCCCCAGCTTTAATTCTCCTTTGGCTGAGTATTGGTCATGATGTGTGCTGATCTCGAATTCAAGCTGTTTCTCAATACTCTTTGCCTTCGATAATGCCGCTACCAGGATTTCACCTGCCTGCGTGAGCGCAATTGTATTGCCTTTCCTTTCGAAAAGACTTGTTCTGTATTCCTCTTCCAAACTTTTGATATGCTTGCTGATGGCCGGCTGTGAAATATATAGTGTTTGACTAGCCTTTGTAAAGCTTTTCAAAAGCGCTACCTCAAGGAAGACCTCGTGTTTAAATGACAGCATATCCAAATCTATGATTTTCAAACAGTGACTACAATCTTTACATTAGGGGCGGATTTAACGATCGATGAAGGGTCAACTTTTCCTTATTCCCACGCCCCTCGCTGAAGAGACCCACCAAAAAGTGATCGCTCCATCCGTGATAGATACAGTAAGAAATATCCGCCATTTCATATGTGAGAATTCTCGCACGGCCAGACGCTTTGTAAGCAGTTTGAAAGTCCATCCCTCCATCGAGGTGTTGACGTTTGATGTGCTCAACAAGGATTCAAAACCCGAATCATTGCCATTCCTTTTTGCGCCAATTCTTCAAGGTGAAGACATGGCGCTCATGAGCGACGCCGGCTGTCCCGGGGTTGCCGACCCAGGCGCCCTCGCCGTAGCCTTTGCGCACGAGAATAATATCAAGGTAGTTCCCCTGGTCGGGCCATCATCATTATTGCTTGCCCTGATGGCCTCCGGGTTAAATGGTCAGCAATTTGCCTTTCATGGCTACCTGCCCATTGACACCCAGCAAGCCATTGCCTCGATTAAACGACTGGAGCATGAATCAAGGGAAAAGAATCAAACACAGATTTTTATTGAAACACCGTATCGGAACAATGCACTAATGACTCACCTACTGCGATCCCTTCGGGGTGATACCCGTCTTTGTGTAGCCGTTAACCTTACTTCTCAGGAGGAGAGAATTGAAAGTAAAGATATTAGTCAATGGAATAAGCAGGCAATCCAATTTGACAAAGTTCCGGCCGTATTCCTTTTTCTGGCAAATTCGTGAAGATGCGGGAAATACTTAAACCTCATTATCTTTGCGGCCTTTAACCACAATCTGCATACCGAATGGCATATTTATTCACGTCCGAATCCGTTTCCGAAGGTCATCCCGACAAAGTTGCTGACCAAATTTCTGATGCACTCATTGACTATTTTCTGGCCTATGACCCAAATTCAAAAGTGGCCTGTGAGACGTTGGTCACTACCGGCCAGGTGGTACTCGCAGGTGAAGTAAAATCTGAAGCATACCTGGATGTTCAGGATATTGCCAGGGAGGTGATACGTAAAATTGGCTATACCAAAAGTGAGTACATGTTCGAGGCAAACAGCTGCGGAATCTTCTCGGCGATCCACGAACAATCGGCTGATATTAACCAGGGGGTTGAACGTAAGAAGAAAGAAGACCAGGGTGCAGGCGACCAGGGGATGATGTTTGGATATGCCACCAACGAAACAGATAACTATATGCCCTTGCCGTTGGAATTGGCCCACTTGCTGTTGAGGGAATTGTCGGCCATTCGCAAGGAGGGCAAGGTGATGACCTATCTCCGCCCGGATGCCAAATCACAAGTGACCATTGAGTACAGCGATAATGGCAAACCCACCCGCATCGACACCATCGTCATCTCCACACAGCATGATGATTTCGACAAGGACGCCGCAATGCTTAAAGTCATTCGTGAAGACGTCATCAATGTGTTGATCCCACGCATAAAGAAAAAGTTGCCCAAACGCCTTCACAGCCTTTTTGGCTCCGACATTACCTATCATGTTAATCCCACTGGAAAATTTGTTATTGGTGGACCACATGGCGATACAGGTCTAACAGGAAGAAAAATTATTGTGGATACTTACGGAGGCAAGGGAGCCCATGGTGGTGGTGCGTTTTCCGGCAAAGATCCCTCAAAGGTTGACCGCTCGGCTGCCTACGCTACTCGCCACATTGCCAAGAACCTTGTCGCCGCGGGGGTGTGCGACGAAGTACTTGTACAAGTAGCCTATGCCATCGGCGTGGCACAGCCCGTTGGTTTGTATGTGAACACCTATGGTACGGCAAAGGTCAAGATGACGGATGGTGCTATCTCAAAGACCATTTCTAAAATCTTTGATATGCGTCCCTATTTTATTGAAGAGCGCTTCCATTTGCGCACACCCATCTACTTCGAAACCGCCGCCTATGGCCACATGGGTCGTGAGCCTAAAGTGGTTGAAAAAATATTCAATAAAGGGACCAAGACTGAAAATAAAGTCAAGGTCGAATTATTCCCATGGGAAAAGCTCGACTATGTTGACCGGGTTAAAAAGGCATTCAAACTGGCCTAACCTCAAATGAAAGGGCTCCGAAGATTCGGGGCCTTTTTTTATACTCTTCCGTTTTTTATCCGGGTCTTGAACTTCTTCAATTGATTCGTAAGGGCCTCAATGGCCATGTCGGCGGCCGCTTCAAATGAGCGGGCCTGTTCCTTGGCAAACAATTTTCTTCCCGGGACATTCAGTTTTATCTCCACAGTCTTATTTTCAATGCCTTCATTGTTGAGCTTGAGAAAAACCTCTCCATCCTCCAGGCGATCATAAAACGTATGAAGTTTGTCTACACGCTGCTCAATGAAATCAATCAACTTACGGTCCGCGTCAAAATGGATGGAATGAACTTGTAATCTCATAATGATGAAAATTTAAGTGAAACAATTGTACCTGCTGTGTTCTTATTGGATCATAATGCAATTCATCTTAATGGCTGAGCTCTGTTTGGTCTGTTACGCTTTTGGATGGGCCTGGTCGAAAACTTTCTTGAGTTTTTCCATGGAGTTATGGGTATAAACTTGAGTAGCCGCCAGGCTGCTGTGGCCTAACAGATCCTTTACCGCATTAATTTCGGCTCCTTTGTTTAATAAATGGGTGGCATAACTGTGGCGAAGCACGTGAGGGCTCCGTTTTTCAACAGAAGTAAAGTTTCCTAAATGTTTCTTCACAATCCGGTACACCAGCATGGGATAGCATTTCCCTCCCCTATCATTAACGATAAAACATCCATGGTCGTGTGCATCAATCTCCTTATTCCTTGCCACTCGATATCCCTGAAGGATGGGTACCAATGAATCCGAGAACGGAATAACCCGCTCTTTGTTCCTTTTACCCAGCACCTTGATTGTCCGTTCTGATAGGTTGATCTGATTCTCTTTTAGGTTGATCAATTCCGAAAGGCGCATTCCAGTACCGTAAAGCAATTCCAGCGTCAATCGTTCTCTCCATCCCTCGTGTGTATCGTCGAAGGCCTGCTGGTCCAATACGCTGACCATTTCTTGCTCTTTGACAAAGTGGGGTAGTTTCTTCTTTGTTTTCAGAACTTTGATTTTTGCCATCGGGTCTTTGGAGATCATTTCCCTGCGCATCAGGAACTTGTAATAGCTTCGCAGGCTAGCAATTTTTCTATTGATGGATAAAGGATCCAGCTGTTTCTCTGACAACTGGACTATCCAGGAGCGTATCATGCTATAGCTGGCAGAACCTGGAGTATCCTCAAAACTTGCTTTCAGGTATTCCTCAAACTGGGAGAGGTCGTTTTGATAAGAGAGGATGGTGTGCGGGCTAAACCTTTTTTCAAAACGGAGATAATTCAGGAAAGAATCAATCATGCTGACTGCACCATCCGGGCGACTGTAGAAATGTAAAAAAAAAATCCCCTCGGGAAAAGAACCCGGGGGGATATGTTGACAAAATGTCTATTTATTGTTAATAATTCTCTTGTACGTATTGCTTTTGACGATACACTGCTTTCAAAACCTGGCCGCGCCTGCGCACCGAAGGTTTTTCAAATGAAGTGCGCGCACGTAGCTCTCTTAAAACGCCCGTTTTTTCAAACTTCTTTTTGAAGCGCTTAAGGGCCTTGTCAATCGACTCGTTTTCCTTGATGTTGATAATCAGCATAATTGGACTATTAGGGCCGCAAATATAGGGTAAAGGGGGTCAAATTTGCAAAAATCACTTTAAAATAGACCTCGAAATAACCAATTTCTGGATTTCAGAGGTTCCCTCGCCGATAGTACACAGTTTGGCGTCCCGGTAATACTTTTCTGCCGGAAAGTCCTTAGTGTACCCATAACCACCAAATATCTGGACTCCTTCATTGGCCACATCTACAGCCACCTCAGAAGCAAAAAGTTTTGCCATAGCTGATTCTTTGTTAACACTTTTCCCAAGATTCTTCAACTCGGCCGCCCGGTAGGTAAGCAGACGTGCCGCTTCAATCTTGGTGGCCATATCTGCCAGCTTGAAAGAAATGCCCTGAAAAGTAGAAATAGGTTTGTTGAACTGATGGCGTTCTTTTGAATAATGAAGGGCTGCATCAAAGGCACCTTGTGCTATCCCAAGACTTAGAGCAGCAATGGAAATTCGGCCACCATCCAGAACCTTTAGTGATTGGATGAAACCATCCCCCACCTGCCCCATCATTTGGCTTTTGTGGACTTTGCAATCCGAAAAAATGAGTTCAGCTGTTTCAGAGGCCCTCATCCCTAATTTGTTCTCTTTTCTTCCGGAAGTAAATCCGGGTGTCCCTTTTTCAATAATAAAGGAGGACATACCATGAGAATCACCTGCTTCCCCCGTACGCACGATAACGACAATAACATCTCCGCTTTTCCCGTGTGTAATGAAGTTCTTTGTGCCGTTGAGAATGTAGTGGTCGCCTTCTTTCCTGGCTACCGTCCTCATGTTGCCTGCATCCGATCCAGTATTTGGCTCCGTAAGTCCCCAGGCACCTATCCATTCTCCGGTCGCCAATTTTGGAAGGTATCTCTGTTTTTGTTCTTCGGTCGCGAACTGCAAAATATGATTGGTACACAGAGAATTGTGTGCCGCCATGGACAAGCCAATTGAGCCATCTATGCGTGAAATTTCTACAATGGCAGTGACGTACTCCATGTATCCCAATCCCGCACCTCCGTATTCAGCCGGCACAAGCACTCCCATCAGCCCTAGCTTTCCCATTCTGCGAAAAACCTCAATAGGAAACTCCTGGGACTCATCCCATTTCATCATGTCTGGTCGAATGAATTTCTCGCCAAAATCTTTCACCATTTGCGCCACCATCGCCTGTCCCTCCGACTGCTCAAAATCTAACATGGAAGGACTCTCAGTCATCAATTGCATAGAACTTGTTTTTTTTGGATTTCAAAAGTACAGGAACTTCCAACCTAAACCAAACGAGTGTTCGTTTGTGGTTTATTTGATTCGGGAATACGCGAAAGAGCCCCTGAAATGGTATTTTTGACCCTCTTTAACCGGCAAAAGATGAAAATAGCAGTAATTGGAACAGGGTACGTTGGATTAGTAACTGGGACTTGCTTTGCAGAAACAGGTAATACCGTGATTTGCGTCGACATTGACGAGGCAAAGATTGCCAACTTATCAGCTGGAAAAATTACTATTTATGAGCCTGGCCTTGATCTGCTTTTCGAAAGAAACATCGAACAAGGACGCTTGTCATTCACAACCAATTTGAAGGAGGGGATAAAAGACGCGCAAATAATTTTTCTTGCCCTGCCAACTCCTCCAGTGGAGGATGGATCGGCAGATCTGAAATATGTCCTTGGGGTGGCAGAGGAGTTGGGAGGGCTGCTCGATAAATACACTGTGATCGTTGATAAAAGTACTGTGCCTGTAGGGACCGCGGAAAAAGTTACCGCTAGAATAAAGGCGACAGCAAAGGTAGAGTTTGATGTAGTTTCCAATCCAGAATTTCTTCGGGAAGGTGTCGCCGTGGAGGATTTTATGAAACCTGATCGGGTCGTTATCGGAACCTCCTCGGAACGGGCATCACGAATAATGAATAGTCTGTATGCCCCTTTTGTACGGCAAGGGAATCCAATAATCTTCATGGATGAGCGCTCAGCAGAATTGACCAAATATGCCGCCAATGCATTTCTTGCGACGAAGATTACTTTCATGAATGAGATCGCTAACCTGTGCGAGAAATTGGGTGCAGATGTTGATTCGGTGCGCAGAGGTGTCGGCACTGACAGCAGAATTGGAAAAAGATTCTTGTTCCCTGGAATTGGATATGGTGGCAGCTGCTTTCCAAAGGATGTTCTGGCACTGGCAAAGGCATCAGAAGAAAGCCAGTATGATTTCAAGATCCTTAAGTCTGTTATGGAAGTAAATGCCATCCAAAAAGCAAGACTGATCTCTCAGATGAAGAAGCACTTTGGAAACCTGAAGGGAAAAGTCATATCCTTCTGGGGCCTTTCATTCAAACCGCACACCGATGACATTCGCGAAGCCCCTGCATTGCAAAATATTGAGGCCCTGTTGGCGGCGGGCGCTGTGATTAGAGCACACGATCCTGAAGCCATGGACAATGTAAAAAAAGTGTTTGGCCAAAGAATCTCGTACCATGTAACTCCCTATGAGGCGGCAACAGGTGCAGACGCCATTTTCATAGCCACTGAATGGCCGGAGTTCCGCGCACCGGATTTTGCTAAATTATCAACATTGATGAAAAGCAAGATTATTTTCGACGGACGAAACCTCTATGAACTCCGCGACATGAAAGAACAGGGATTCACCTACATCAGCATCGGAAGACAAACCATACATGCCTAAACCCAGAATCCTTATCACCGGCGGTGCCGGATTCCTCGGCTCTCATTTGTGCGACCGCTTTATCAAAGAAGGGTTGCATGTTATCGCCATGGATAACCTGATCACAGGCGAACTGAAGAATATTCAGCACCTCTTCCATCTCGAAGACTTTGAGTTCTATCATCATGATGTTTCAAGATTTGTACATGTACCGGGTGAGCTTCAATACATTCTTCACTTTGCATCACCTGCAAGTCCTATTGACTATCTCAAAATTCCCATTCAGACACTCAAAGTGAGCTCATTGGGGACACACAACCTACTTGGCCTGGCTCGTTCCAAGAAAGCCAGGATTCTGGTGGCCTCCACCTCTGAAGTATATGGCGATCCTCATGTCCACCCTCAACCTGAGGAGTATTACGGCAATGTGAACCCCATTGGCCCTAGGGGAGTATATGATGAAGCCAAGAGGTTTCAGGAAGCCATCACGATGGCCTATCACACCTATCACGGACTGGAAACACGGATAGTCAGAATATTTAATACGTACGGGCCGCGTATGCGACTCAACGATGGCCGCGTTCTCCCAGCATTCATTGGTCAAGCTTTGCGTGGCGAGGACCTCACGGTATTTGGAGATGGAGCTCAAACACGCTCTTTCTGCTACGTTGACGACCTTATCGAAGGCATTTATAGACTGTTGATGTCCGACTATGCCTTGCCAGTGAATATTGGAAACCCGGATGAGATAACAATTTTGGACTTCGCGAATGAAGTTATCAAACTCACCGCCACCAGGCAAAAAATAATCTATAAACCATTCCCTAAGGATGATCCTAAACAACGTCAACCCGATATCACCAAGGCCAGAAAGATTCTGGGATGGGAGCCAAAAGTATCGCGTTCGGAAGGTCTAAAGATTACTTATGCCTACTTCAAGACACTCACTCACGAGGAATTGCATCAACGAGACCATAAGAATTTCGATGCCTACACAAGATGAATAAGAAGATATTAATTACGGGTGGAGCAGGGTTTATCGGTTCGCATGTTATCCGCCTTTTTGTCAAGCAGTACCCCGAATACTCCCTGGTCAACCTGGACAAGTTGACGTATGCCGGCAATCTTGAAAATCTCCACGATGTTGAAAATGAGAGTAATTACAGGTTTGTTAAAGGAGACATCGTGGACTATGAATCCATGAAAGATCTTTTCCTAAAGGAAAACTTTGATGGTGTTATTCACCTTGCTGCAGAATCACACGTTGACCGGTCATTGGAAAACCCGGCTGCATTTGCCATTACCAATGTGGTAGGAACTTTGAATCTGCTTCAGGCCGCTAAAATTGCCTGGAGGGGGCAATTTGATAAGAAACTATTCTATCATATCTCGACAGATGAAGTCTATGGATCTCTTGAGCATGGTGGGTATTTTACAGAAGAGACACCGGTAGACCCTCGTTCCCCCTATTCAGCGTCTAAAACAGGAAGCGACCATTTTGTAAAAGCCTTCCACAGCAGTTTTGGTCTGCCCGTGATTATCAGCCGCTGCTCCAACAACTATGGCCCCAATCATTTCCCGGAGAAACTTATTCCGCTGATGATTCATAATATCCTGAATCAAAAGCCACTTCCTGTATATGGCAAAGGCGAGAATGTACGCGACTGGCTATACGTTGAAGATCACGCCCGAGCCATTGATGTTATCTTTCATAAAGGGAAAGCGGGGGAAGTCTATAATATTGGAGGCAACAATGAATGGAAAAATATTGACCTGGTCATGTTACTTTGTTCGGTCATGGACCAAAAGCTGAACCGCGCACCCGGAACTTCAGCAAAGCTCATTAACTATGTGACCGATCGCCAGGGACATGATCTTCGCTATGCCATCGACTCATCCAAACTGCAGACACAACTTGGATGGCGGCCCTCCATTGATTTCCCAGCGGGGCTTGAGAAAACCGTTGATTGGTATCTCAACAACCGCGAATGGCTCGAACATGTAACATCAGGGGCATACCGGGATTACTATGCGGGGATGTACCATAATCGCTAGTGAAAAGAAATTGGTGGACGTTGGCCTGTATGACTAACCTACCATCAACATAAATGTAGACTCATGAAAGGAATCATTCTCGCCGGAGGTTCGGGCACCCGATTGCATCCACTCACGCTGGTGTTGAGCAAGCAACTTATGCCCTTGTATGATAAGCCGATGATCTATTATCCCTTGTCGGTCCTGATGATGGCTGGCATCCGTGAAATTCTGATCATCTCCACACCCCTTGATTTGCCACTTTTCAAAAGACTGCTGGGCGATGGAAAACAATTGGGTTGCGAGTTTTCCTATGCTGAACAGCCTCGTCCGGACGGGCTTGCTCAGGCATTTGTTATCGGAGAAAAATTTATTGGAAATGACAATGTAGCCCTGGTCTTAGGCGACAACGTATTTTATGGATCTGGCCTGATCGAACTCCTTCAGGACAACACCCATCCGGATGGAGGTGTAGTTTTTGCATACCATGTGCAGGACCCGGAGCGTTATGGTGTGATCGAATTTGATAAGGATCAGAAAGCAATCTCCATTGAAGAGAAACCAAAGAATCCCAAATCCAATTTCGCTGTTCCGGGATTATATTTTTACGACAACGAGGTGGTGGCAATTGCCAAGTCGCTGAAGCCAAGTCTGAGAGGAGAACTCGAAATTACCGATGTGAATAATGTGTATTTGAAAAAGGGAAAACTTCAAGTGGGGATCATGAGCCGGGGAACAGCCTGGCTGGATACCGGCACTTTTGATTCTCTCATGCAAGCAGGAAACTTTATTCAGGTGATTGAGCAACGTCAAGGGCTCAAGATTGGCTGCATCGAGGAGGTTGCCTACCGTTTGAAGTTCATATCGAAAGAGCAATTATTAAAACTTGCCAAGCCGCTCGAAAAAAGTGGGTATGGAATTTATCTTGAGCGACTTGTCGAAGAGTAGTTATTCTTCGAAGTACACAACATTCAACAGGACATTTCCCACCATGCCTAATGTTTCTTTGCTTATAAGTGTCATGGCATCCTTTCGGGTGTGGTGGAAATCACCAAAATATCCCAACACCGGATCAAAATGAACGATGTCGATCATGGGTATTTTGCCGATTACATTTACATAAACGTGGTCATCCGTGATGGCGCTCTCCTTCTGCCTGACAAAGGTGGAAGAGTAGCCTAACCTTGAGGCTGTACCCCAAACCTTGTCCACAATTCTTGGCGCATACTCCAGGGAGTAGCCCTCCTGGAAGAAATGTGCGTCTTGAGCCCCTACCATGTCGACCAAAATGCCATAATATGCACTGTAGTTGGTCCTGTGCTTATTCTTAGACCAATGTTGAGACCCTAGACACCACCAGGAATTCAATCCTGAGGGTAGAGGAATCTTGTTCTCGGTCTTGTCTTTCTCGCCCCAATCCTCCCCATCAAATAAAATGATATCAACCCCAACATCCGGAGCCGCATTATTTTTCAGCACCCGGGCTACTTCCAGCAGAACGCTGACTCCACTCGCTCCGTCATTGGCACCATCAAATTTACCCTCTGGAGTCTGGGCATCCTTGTCGGCAAATGGTCGGGTATCCCAGTGGGCTGCCAGCAAGATTCTCTTTTGTTTTTCAGGATAATAAGCTGCAATAATATTGCTCAGTTTGAGCCGATACCCATCAAAAGAAGTTGCTTCAAATTGCTGAACGGTCACCGAAGCACCGTATTTCTTTAGTTTGGATATCAGATAATCACCGGCGACATCATGCGAGTGGGTATTGGGAACCCTGGGCCCGAAGGCTACCTGCGATTCAGTAAACAAATAGGCGGAGTCGCTATTAAAAAGGGGGACCTTTACAATCCTGGCTGGGGTTTCTTCAGGTGGTTTTCCTTTTTTTCCGCCACAGGAAATTAAAAAACCCGTGAGAAGCAAGGCCGGCACATACCGAAAGATGGATGAAAGGTTCAAGGGCATAACAGCCAAAGAACATTATAATTTGCGATAAAATAAAAAAGGCTTACCTTTGTATCACTTCAAACGAACAGCAACAGAGGGGACCCAAAAGTCCCCTCTTTGTTTATCGGAAAATGGACATAAAGGCAAGATTGACGGAATTGACGGAGGCTAGCGTAGTGAATTCAAGCCTTTTTTTGGTTGAGGTAGTTGCTTCGGCCAAGCATTTGTCTAAAATCACAGTGATCGTGGATGGAGACCAAGGTGTCACGATCGATGACTGCACCCGGATTAGCCGCGAAATTTCCGAGAAGCTGGATAAAATGGATTTGGGCATTGAACATTATGTACTGGAAGTGTCCACGCCCGGCCTGGATCATCCGCTGAAGCTGAAGAGACAGTTTAGGAAGAACGTCGGCCGGGGGCTGAAAGTACATCGCACCGACAAGAGCAATGTGCAAGGTACATTGGTTCAGGTGACGGAAGACCGAATAGAGTTGAAGCAGGAAGTAAAGGAGGGCAAACTCACCATTGAAAAACTCCAGGTGGTCCCTTTTGAAGAAATTGAAAGAGCATTTGTAATGGTTTCGTTTAAATAATTTGAAAAAATGGACATAGCAAACTTAATCGAGTCGTTTGCCGACTTTGCCAAACAGAAAAACATAGACCGGCCAACGATGATCAGGATACTGGAAGATGTATTCCGTACCATGATCAAGAAGAAGTATGTTAATGATGACAACTTCGACATCATCATCAATGCCGACAAGGGCGATTTGGAGATTTACCGCATTCGCGAAATTGTCGATGATGATTCTGAGGACATCTGGGAGCACGATAAGATCAGCCTGACGGAAGCACGCAAGATTGAACCTGATTTTGAAGTGGGCGAAGAAGTTTCCGAACAAATTGAAATTGAGCATTTCGGCCGTCGTGCCGTGACCACGGCCCGTCAGACACTCATGCAAAAGGTGAAAGACCTGGAAAAGGACATCCTGTTTCAGAAATACAAAGACATCGTGGGTGAGATTATCACTGGCGAAGTATATCAGGTGTTGAGCCGCGAAGTTTTGCTGATTGATGCCGAAGGAAATGAAATATCAATTCCCCGCAACGAGCAGATTCCCAAAGACCGCTACCGCAAAGGTGAGAATGTGCGCGCGATCGTTCACAAAGTTGAAATGGTGAATGGCAATCCTAAAATTGTTCTTTCACGTACTTCACCTGTTCTTCTTGAACGGCTATTTGAACAAGAGGTGCCCGAAGTATATGATGGTTTGATCACGATTAAGAAGGCAGTGCGTGAGCCAGGTGAACGCGCCAAGGTGGCCGTAGAATCATATGACGACAGGATCGATCCGGTGGGCGCTTGCGTCGGGATGAAGGGATCGCGCATTCACGCCATCGTACGTGAACTGCAAAATGAGAATATTGATGTGATCAACTTCACAGAAAATCTTGAATTGTTTATTCAGAGGGCGTTGAGTCCTGCAAAAATTGTAAATCTTAAGATCGACAAAGACACCAATCGAGTTTCAGTCTACCTCAAGCCTGACCAGGTTTCTCTCGCCATTGGCAAGGGTGGGTTAAACATCAAACTAGCTAGCCGTTTGGTGGGAATGGAAATCGATGTATTCCGGGAATTGGGTGAACAAACATCCGAAGAAGATGTTGACCTGGATGAATTCTCGGATGAAATCGAAAGCTGGGTCATCGATCAACTCAAGCAAATCGGACTTGACACAGCAAAGAGTGTTCTTGCCTTGAACAAAGAAGAATTGGTACGACGAACGGATCTTGAAGAGGAAACAGTGGAAAATGTAGTGGCAGTTCTAAGCAAGGAATTTGAATAAATTCACTTTAGAATCACCTAAATCAGTAAAAACATAGTCAACTTTGGGCATGGCAGAAGAAAAAATGATACGGCTGGGGCAGGCATCCAGGAAGCTCAATGTGGGCCATAATACCATATTGGACTTCCTCGCCAAGAAAGGCTTCGCCGTAGAAAATAACCCGAATGCAAAACTCACAGCAGACCAGTATGCCATGCTGGCGAAGGAGTATGCCTCTTCCGCTTCGGAAAAAATTGAGGCCTCTGTGCTCACCATAGGTGCGAAGCATTCGGAGACGCTTACGATTCAAAACGACCCGGGAACGCATCGCAAGAAATCTGACGAAGAGGACAACATCATGATAAAGAACCTTGGCTCCAAGGAGATCAAGGCGAAAGAAGAGGTCAAGCAAACTGAAAAGGTAGAACGGGAAAAGACCAAACTCGAAGGCATCAAGGTGCTTGGCAAAATTGATCTGGAAAAGAAGAAAGAGGCTCCCGCCAAGACCGAAGAGGCACCCAAAAAAGTTGAAATTCAAGCACCCCCCGTTGAGGTTGAGAAAACTGTTGTACCAGAACTTGAATTGATCAAGGCAAAGGCCGACAAACTGCAAGGCCTGAAGGTTGTTGCCAAAATTGACCTGCCGGTAGAGAAGAAATCCACACCTTCTGCTGAAAGTAAGGAACGGGAAGATGCTCGTAAGAAGAGGCCTCGCAAAAGGATCCCATCTGCTCCCAATGAAAGTAAAAGCAGCCCAAGGACAGGGACTGGCACTGGGGCTGGCACACGACGCCCTCCTCAACATGCGCAAAAAGGCGAGCCCTCAGAAAAAGAAATTCAGGATCAAATCCGTGCAACCCTCGCTAAACTAAGCGGTGGCCAGAAAAAATTCACCGGTGCAAAATACCGGAAGGAAAAACGACAAGCTGTTTCCGATGCTCAGGAAGAAAAATTGCAGCAGGAACAAGAAGAGTCAAAGACATTACGAGTGTCAGAGTTTATATCGGCAAATGACTTGGCTTCCTTGATGAATGTGTCCGTGAACGAAGTTATCTCCACCTGCATGAGTTTGGGTATGTTCGTCTCCATCAACCAGCGCCTGGATGCTGAAGCGATTACCGTCATTGCGGATGAGTTTGGATATGAAGTCCAGTTCATCTCTTCAGAGGAGGAAGATGTTGTGGAAGAAAAAGTGGATGAGGATGAAGACTTGAGGCCACGTGCTCCAATCGTAACCATCATGGGCCACGTGGATCATGGTAAGACGTCTCTTCTGGATTATATCAGGAACACCAAAGTGGTGGCTTCTGAGGCCGGCGGCATTACCCAGCACATTGGGGCATATGATGTTACCACCAAGAGCGGAAAACAGATTGCATTTCTTGATACTCCCGGACACGAAGCCTTCACTGCCATGCGTGCCCGCGGCGCAAAACTTACTGACGTAGCTATTATCGTTGTGGCTGCTGATGACGACGTAATGCCACAAACCAAGGAGGCAATTAATCATGCACAAGTGGCGGGAGTTCCCATCGTCATTGCCATTAACAAAATTGACAAGCCAACCGCTAATCCTGATAAAGTCCGCGAGTCTCTTTCCAAGAACAACATTCTGGTGGAGGAGTGGGGTGGTAAGTATCAAAGCCAGGAGATTTCAGCCAAGACCGGTAAAGGCATCGATGAATTACTGGAAAAGGTGCTCCTGGAGTCGGAGATGCTCAATCTCAAGGCCAATCCGGATAAACCGGCCTCAGGGTCTATTATTGAGGCTTCCCTGGATAAAGGCCGCGGCTATGTGGCTACCCTGATGGTACAAACTGGAACTCTTCGGGTGGGTGACATCATGGTAACGGGGTCTAACTATGGCCGTGTAAAGGCCATGTTTGACGATACAGGCAAACGGCTGCAAGAAGCTGGGCCTTCTTCACCTGTTCAGGTTTTGGGACTGGATGGAGCTCCGCAAGCAGGTGAAAAATTTGCCGTGTATGAAACGGATCGCGAGGCGAGGGAAGTAGCCACCAAACGTGCTCAACTTGTTCGTGAGCAAAGTATCCGCACCAAAAAGCACATTACACTGGATGAAATCGGACGGCGCATCGCCATCGGATCATTCAAGCAATTGAATGTGATCGTGAAGGGCGACGTAGATGGATCTGTGGAAGCACTTTCAGATTCACTGCTGAAGCTTTCGACTCCCAAAATTCAAATTGGAATTATTCACAAGGGTGTCGGACAGATTTCGGAATCCGATGTTCTGTTGGCTTCGGCATCCGACGCGGTGATTGTAGGCTTCCAGGTGCGTCCTTCAACCTCGGCAAGGAGACTTGCCGAAAATGAAGAAATTGAAATTCGTCTTTACTCGATTATCTACGATGCCATCAACGACGTGAAAAGCGCCATGGAAGGTATGTTGGAGAAAGAGATGGAAGAAGTCATTGTGGGCAATGCCGAAGTGCGGGAAGTTTTCAAGATTACAAAATTCGGAACGGTGGCAGGATGTATGGTCACCGACGGTTACGTCAAGCGCGCCAACCCGATCCGCCTGATCCGCGATGGTATTGTGGCGTATGCCGGCAAGCTGAGCACCTTAAAACGATTCAAAGATGATGCAAGCGAAGTACGGTCTGGTTTCGACTGCGGTATGGGAATCGACAATTTCAATGATATTCAAATTGGCGATGTGATCGAGAGTTACGAGAACCGTGAAGTAAAGAAAAGTGTCTGATTGAAAAATCATTAAATAAAAAAAGCCTGGTCGATATTTCGGCCAGGCTTTTTTATGATAGATAAGACTAGAATTTCACTTCGGGGGCTTTCTCAGAACCTGCCTCTGCCTTGAAATATCCTTTCTCTTTGAATCCGAGCATATTCGCAAATATGACTGCTGGAAATCTTCTCCTGGATACGTTGTATTCATTCACAGTATCATTGAAACGCTGGCGCGAAACATTGATGCGGTTTTCTGTTCCCTCCAATTGCGCCTGCAGATCAAGAAAGTTCTGATTGGCCTTCAGGTCAGGATAACTCTCGGCAACAGCCAACAGCCGACCCAATGCCGAACTGAGTCCACCCTGAGCCTGCTGGAATGCAGCAAGGTTTTCAGGCGTTAGGTTGTTCGCATCGATCTTAACTTGTGTGGCTGAAGCGCGGGCTTGAATAACTTGCGTTAACGTTTCCTTTTCGAAATTGGCATAGCCCTTCACCGTGTTCACCAGGTTTGGAATAGGTCGGCGCGTCGCTGTTAGTCAGACTCCACGTTACCCCATGCTTTACCCACACCTTCCTCCTTGGTAACCAAGCCGTTATACGAGCTGAAGCCCATGATAACCAGTACGCCTATTACACCGATGATGATCCATTTTGTCATGTTACTTGATTTATTGTTTAAACAAAGATACAAACCCCAGAACAGACAATTTCCCCCCGGCCGTCCTATGCCGTTGGTCCTTGTTTGTCCGAGACCGAATACCATCGAAAGTTGTTCCAAATGCTGATACCTGCAAATGTGGCAGATATTCCTTGGTTCTACCTTCTGCTCCAAGAATCTAAACCATTCAAAACAATCAAATTTGACAAGAAAAAGGCTTTTATTGATTTAAATCCTGAATCAATGTGGCTCCTAAATTCTGCCACCAACCACATAATAGGCAAGGCCAATATGAGGCTCGGCCTGAATCATACTCATTTCTCATCCTTCATGGATTTCAGACCTCATATTGCCATCCTAAGCATCGGCTTGCATTACAAACTTTAAACGACTTTCAAGCAAAACCGCTCATTGACAGTAATGATCTGCATTACCCCATTCGAGAACTTCCTTCGACAGTGATCACACCACGGCTTGAAATGGTTGAATTGAATTCGCCATGTTTCGACTGTATTAAAGTTCAATTGCTTCATCGGTTGTTAAAGCCTAGACCATCGTCGATCACCTTTTATTATTTCCTATTTCATAATATCCGGATCTAAATATTTTCCTTTCGATTGAAGAGGCAGTCCTGACAAAAAAACTTACGCCATCAATCATTCAAACAAACATTTTCAACCCGCTAAATTTCCTGATGAGGCTAAATACAAATCACTTGACCTCATTGAAAGAATTCGGGACATCTGCGTGGTGGCCCGAGCAGAAATGTTGGTAAGAATTCAGAATCAATTTACTCTAATGTGGATTCTTATTGTTGCAAGCCATCTTAGCTGCTGTGAAATTAAGCTTCAGCTTGAATGATTGAGGCCATTCATGATCTGTATCTGGAGACGTCGCGTGAATAGAATAAGAGGAGTGTAATTTCGTCGGAAGTCGTGATATATTTTTGCGGTGGGGGTTGTGTTGTAGAAAGAACTGAGTGGCAGTTTTTTTCGTCGTGCAAAGTCGAGGTTGCGCTACGTTTTCGTCTTGCTTTTGCCGGTGCGTATCAAGTGCCGAACATAATCCAGGGCTGAAAATCAAGATATTTTTTACTCTGGTAAATCTAAGATGGGCCTTCACGGCCTTCAATTCTTCCCTGGAGTCTCGGGCAAAACTGAGAGAAAAATCTTCGGGAAATGCTTCTGCTTTTGACGTTCCGTAGCAACTAATTCACATACAACACAAGCCCCTTCAAATATTCGCCTTCCGGATGATAGGCGGAAACGGGATGGTCTGACGGCTGCGACAAATGATGAAGCACCTGGATCTCGCGTCCGGCCTGAATGGCAGAAGACACCACCGTATCATAAAACAATTGGCGATCTACGACCTGCGAACATGAAAAAGTAAAAATGATTCCATTGGGTTTGATCACACGCATGGCTTCGGCATTCAATCGTTGATAACCTTTCATGGCCTGGTGACGTGCGTCCTTATGTTTGGCGAAGGCCGGAGGATCAAGAATGATCACATCATAAGGCTGCTCCACACCTTTTTGCTGATCAGGCATTTCTTTCAGAAAATCGAAAGTATCGACGACAAGGCAAGGGTGATTGCCTGCATCGAATCCGTTCAGTTCAATATTTTTCCTGGTAAGCGCAATGGCCTTCTCGGAGGAATCAATGGAACAGACAAGGTCTGCACCTGCGTTAAGTGCATACACTGAAAAACCTCCCGTGTAACAAAAAGTGTTCAGGACCTTTGCCCCTTTCGACATGGCGCTTACAAGTTGCCGATTTTCCCTCTGGTCTAGAAAAAATCCTGTCTTCTGTCCTTCCTCCCAATCCACATAAAATTTGTTTCCATGCTCCAGAATCAGGTGGGGCAGAACACTCATCCCAAGCAGATATTCTGCCTCCGTTTTGCCGGAAAGCGTATGTTGTCCCTTATAATAAATGGACTGAATCTGATCAGCAAGCACCGCGCCGACTGCTTCGGCGATCAGGTGTCGGTCAGCATGTATTCCCGGGCTGTGAGCCTGCATCACCGCCACACCATTGTATATATCCAGAATTAATCCAGAAATGCCATCCCCCTCACCATGAACCAGCCTGTAGCAATTCGTAAATTCATTGACGACCCGCGTCACAACCCGCTGTTTAAAGGCCTTTTCAATTTTTTCCCTATAGATTTCAGGACCCGGGGCCAGGTGTGCAAAGGTGAGGAGTCGAACAGTAATGGTGCCTTTCTGGTAGTGTCCGAACCCCAGTGTGTTTCCGGAAGCATCTGCAACCTCCACCCAGTTACCATTCGTGGGATTTCCTTCAACCTCCTGAATGGCTCCAGAAAAAATCCAGGGGTGAAATCGCCGTGCTGACGCTTCTCGACCTTTTTTCAACAGGACCTTCCCTTGAATCTTAATCATCTTATTTAAATTAACGCGTTATTTCCACAATATATGTCTTTAGGCCCAACCCTTGAGTCCTTTAGTAGTTGACGATATACCGTATGGCGTTTATAAACCAATAATAGATTATAGTTATGAATAGAGTTCAAGTGTTTTGTTTATCCGTCTTGTTATATGGATGTGGGAAGGAACCGAATACCGGAGCGGGTGATGTTGCCACCGCACCCGTTGGCATTCAGGAAGAGTTTCCGGATACACCCGGGCTGGTGAAGACGATAATTCGCGATCAAACCGATAGGATTGCCACCACTGGATTTTACCTCAATGGAAAAAAAGAGTCCTCATGGGTAGACTACTATTCCAACTCCGGAATGACCAGGATGGTGACCAGCTACGTTCAAGATAAGAAGGAAGGAATGTGCCTGGAATTCAGCACGAGCAACCAACTTGTCAGGCGATACTTCTATCACAACGATCAATTACACGGCGAGTACAAGGAGTACAATGCATCCATGCTTAAAGAGGAACGTTTTTACGACAAGGGGAAACAAGAAGGCATCACAAAGATATATTATGATGGCGGAGGCATATTGGAAGAGAGCTACTACAAAAATGGGGTGCGTGAAGGTTCTGCTAAGTGGTTCGACAAGGCTGGCAATGTGACTATTGATTATGAATACAAGAACGGCCAATTGGTAAAGAAATAAGGCTTTTCAGCGCATAACGAACCAAAATCCCGGATTTTCCGTATCTAGTCTACCTGCAAAATTGTCATGGAGGGCGTTGATAAAGTGGCGTTCAAACTCCACACGGGCTGACTTGGCACAATTTTTCAGGTGAAGAATTACAGCAATTCAACAACCAAACAACAGAATGATTATGAAGCGTTTTGGATCACTCTTACTGGCTGCCGTGCTGGGCAGTGCAAT
This sequence comes from Cytophagales bacterium, assembly GCA_025358885.1. Taxonomy (GTDB): domain Bacteria; phylum Bacteroidota; class Bacteroidia; order Cytophagales; family Cyclobacteriaceae; genus ELB16-189. The sequence goes on from JANYHW010000132.1 coordinate 39,530, forward strand.
TACCATAATGACCACTCAGTGGTTCAGCAATAAAAACGAAGGAGTAAAGATTGAGCATATTACAAGTATCCCGTCCTCACAGGTTGCCTATACGGTGAATGAACATGGAGACGCGGTTCCATTGGATTTTACCACTACGGCCGAAAAAGTAACGAAGGCGGTTGTACATATCCGATCGACCTCAGAAGGTAAAGCCACCAATCGTCAACGCACTCCGGATCCTACCGATCCGTTCCAGTACTTCTTTGGTCCGGGAGGTCCTCAGCGTGGGCCCAGCCAAAGCAGCGGAAGCGGGGTAATCATAAATACCGATGGATACATCGTTACCAACAATCATGTCGTTGACGGAGCAGACATTGTAGATGTTACCTTATCCGATAACCGGACATTCAAAGCAGAAGTTGTCGGGACAGATCCCGATACTGACCTTGCAGTGATCAGGATTAATGAAAAAGCATTGCCCTATCTCTCCTTTGTGAATTCAGACGAAGCCAAAGTGGGTGAATGGGTATTGGCCGTTGGCAATCCCTTTAACCTCAATTCCACAGTTACAGCAGGAATCATCAGTGCAAAGGGGAGGAGCATAGACATCATAAGGAGCAGCAATCCTGAAGACCCTCAAACCCGCACGGCTATTGAATCTTTCATTCAGACGGATGCTGCCATTAACCCGGGAAACAGCGGGGGCGCATTGGTGAATCTCCAGGGAGGTCTTGTTGGCATAAATACAGCCATTGCCAGCCCGACGGGGTCATATTCAGGTTATGGATTTGCGGTTCCGTCCAATATTGTAAGCAAAATTGTAGAGGATCTGCTGGCCTACGGCGCTGTTCAGCGCGGTTGGCTGGGCATACAAGTTGCAAGTGTTAACGGTGACCTTGCTAAAGCGGAAGGTCTTGCTTTGAATGAGGGGGCATTTGTAAGTGGCTTTGGCGACATGGAAGACAGGAGTGCGGCAAAAGAGGCCGGTATTCAAAAAGGCGATGTAATTGTGAAACTCGATGCTGCGACCATCAAATCCAGTTCAGCGTTGATTGAGTACATCGGACGCAAGCGTCCCGGTGACAAGGTAAACGTACTCGTGAACCGGAAAGGCAATGAAAAATCATTTTTGGTTACCTTGAAGAATCGGGAAGGTAAATTCGGGAAGGTAAAACGTGAAGAGAAAGATGTTGTCTCCAGCCTGGGCATGGAGCTGGAAGATGTAGATGCCAAATTGCTCAAGCGTCTCGACCTTGGCTACGGCGTAAAAGTTAAAGAGCTGGGTCCAGGTAAGGTTGAGCGATTCACCGAAATGCGAGATGGATTTATAATCACGAACGTCGATGATAAGCCGGTAAAATCCGTTAAAGAGATCAATGACATTATCAAAGGTAAAAAGGCAGGTGACCTTATCACCTTCTCCGGGGTATATGAAGATTTCCCAAGAGAGTATAATTATGCTATCCGTATGTAAACTAAATGAGCAGCAATGAGCAGATTGTTTAAAAAAGGCGAGCGAGTCCGCAGCAAGATTGATGGGAAGGTGATGGAAGTGCTCAAGTACTTCAAAAAGAACCTGGTAGAAGTGAAGTGGTTCGACCTCAACTCCAAAGAGGTGCATACCAACAAGGTGAAGGAAGACAAGCTCTCGAAAGCAGCTTAATTCCCCAAAGAATCTCCTGGCAGGGCTGTAGCCTGCGGTAATCTCCGCAAAGAATAACCTTGATGTTCAGGTAAGGGTTATTGAGTCTATCCACATAGACTTAAGTGCAATATTGAGTTCGCTGAAAACAAACCACTAACTTTACGATTAGTCCTTAAACCCGTTTTATCAAAAAATTCGAAATCCCGGCATACTACCGATCAGGCATCACCGGCCGGATCAAAGAACACCGAAGGGTTAAAGATCTAAGAAAGCAGGACTTCTCTCCTACGCTACTGGATTTTGGTCCTGTGCGGTTTATTCTCGCCCGTCATTTCGGCTTTTGCTATGGCGTGGAGAACGCGATCGAAATCAGTTACCGGGCATTGGAAGAGAATCCAAACAAGAAGGTGTATTTACTAAGCCAGATGATCCACAATCAGGAAGTCAATGCCGATTTACTGGAGCGCGGTATGAAATTCGTCATGGACACCGATGGCTCACCATTCATCCCATGGGAGAAGATAACCGGGGACGATGTGGTAATCATTCCAGCATTTGGGACTACCCGTGAAATAGAGAAGTTGCTTCAAGACAAAGGGGTTGCTGTAGAGCGTTATAACACCACCTGCCCTTTCGTAGAAAAAGTCTGGAACCGCGCTGAAAAGTTAGGCCAGGATAAGCATACCATTATCATCCACGGAAAACCCAACCACGAGGAAACGCGAGCGACTTTTTCCCACAGCGCAATCAATGGACCTTCGATAATTGTGCAGGATATGGAGGATGCCATTCAACTCGGCAGATTCATTCTTGAAAGTAAATCCAGATCTGACTTCTTTGCGGAGTTCAATGGAAAATATTCAACTGGGTTTGATCCCGACCGCGACCTGAAGAAAATCGGTGTCGTCAACCAGACTACTATGCTGGCTTCGGAAACGCAAGCCATTGCCGATTACTTTCGAAATCTGATGATTGGAAAATATGGTGAAGCAACCATAAGCGATCATTTCGCTGACACGCGGGATACCCTTTGCTATGCGACCAATGACAATCAGGATGCCACCTACGAACTTTTGAAGACCTCCGCAGACCTTGCCGTTGTTGTGGGTGGGTACAACAGCTCCAACACCTCTCACATTGTTGAGCTCTGTGAAAGAAATTTTCCAACGTATTTCATTAATTCTGAAACGGAGATCCAATCACGTGAAGAGATTCGTCATTTCAACTATCATACGAAAGAAAATAAAGTCACACGCGAATTCATGCCTGAAAAAAACCCTGTGACCCTAATCCTTACCAGTGGGGCTTCATGTCCGGATACCCTGGTGGACCGGGTGATGCTGAAACTGGCGGGATATTTTGAAGGAACGCGAGAGGTGGATGAGGTGTTGAGAGACGTTGAGAGGTGAGAAAAGTACCTTTAGCCAGTGCCTTTTATATTTTTGGTAGCAATTTCAAGATGGATGCTGTTTCCTGAGGCTCTTCATGCATGCTACGATCAGTTTCTTCAACACCTCAAGGTCAATATCTTCCAGTTTTTTGACATACACGCAAGCCGTTGATCCCTTGTGCTTGCCAAGTTTCTTTAACAATTCTTCCTTTTTTGGAAAAGGGCCGGTCAGGTAGATTACAAGGGAAGTACTTCGGGGAGAAAAACAGGCTATCGGCATGTCTCCCTCGTGTCCGCTCTCGTACTTGTAGTGATAGCTGCCAAAGCCGATGATGCTGGGACCCCACATAGTGGGCTCGAGCCCTGTAAGACTCTTGTAGATTTCAATCAATTGGTGCGCATCGTCTCGCTTCCTTTCATCAGCGATGGCTCCGATGAAACTGGCGACGGTTTTAGTAGTAGGAGCGGTCTTGTTTTTGGCCATGACTATTTACTTTGTTTAAAGGTTCAGTTACTATAAGGTATCATTCTGTAAGTGAAAGTGTATTCCCATCAGGATCTTTAAACCAGGCAACTTTGGAACCTCCCGGGGATTTCCAAATTCCCAACTTATCCTGGTCAAGGGAGGAGTATCTCTCACATACAATACCTTTCTTGCTTAGTGATTTTATAGTTGACACAATGTCAGCAACATTCCAACCCAGTATGGTAAATGAATGAGGTGTAAATTTCGGGACGATGGTTACCCGCAACAAAGTTCCGTTTGCATCAAACTCCAAAGCATAATTGTCCTCTGACAACAGCTTTAGTCCCAATATGTCTTTGTAAAATGATCTAGCCTCATCTGGTTTTACAGTAGGAACAAAGGCTTTAAGTTTTTTGTGAGCAAGCATGATTAAATCATTCGTTCTCAAAGGTTCAGGCAACCGATCATCCTTCAATATAATGATTTCAAAAAGTCTTATGGATGACGATGCGATAGAATGGGTCGCCCCGATAGGACTTATCCATTCAATCGATTCCTATTTCTACCCATATTGCCTCATTACGTGACTTTGGCAAGAACAAAGCCCCGCGGGGGACTGTATATTCCTGGGGCCATCTAAATGCAAATTGATCAATCACAAACTCCTTATAAAAAAATCCATCTATTCCTCCCATCCATTGAATACCCCATCCTACTTTGCAGGATGTTTCGTTGGGTCACCTCTGCATTTGTATTGTTGTCTCTTTGCTCCATGGCCCAAGAGCCTGTTCCTGCCATCAAAGACACCACCCGCACCCTCAACGAAGTGGTGGTGCAGGCCTACGCCGCCGATCGTCCACAAGGGGTGGTGCCAGCAACCCTCGGAGTCATCAAGGAACATGAACTAAACCGCTTTGGTAATGTGTCGCTGCTGCCAGCCGTGAACATGGTGCCGGGGGTCAGGATGGAAGAACGCTCCCCGGGAAGCTACCGGTTTTCCATCCGCGGAAGTTCCTTGCGCTCGCCGTTTGGGGTCCGCAACGTAAAATTTTACTGGAACGGATTGCCTCTGACTGATGGAGGTGGCAATACCTACCTCAACCTGCTTGACTTCAATGCGGTAGGCAGCATGGAAATTATCAAAGGACCCGGTGGAAGTTTGTATGGAGCGGGGACGGGTGGTGTTGTGTTACTGCAGTCACCAAAAATGGCTGCGTCGGACCTGAACTATTCAGTTCTCGGTGGAAGTTACGGTTTGCTTCGCGCACAAGGTGGCGGCACCATTATTCAATCTGAAAAATTTCAAATGGACCTTCGCATTGGCTATCAAAAGGCGGATGGATACCGCCAGCAAACCAATATGAATCGCCTGATGGGTGCACTGGATTGGCAAAATATCCTATCCCCAAAAAGCACATTGAAGGGTACGATATTTTCCACGCAGTTGTATTATCAAACACCTGGTGGGCTGACGCTGGCGCAGTACAATGCTGATCCACAGCAAGCGCGACCCTCTACTCCTGCTGCACCTGGGGCTGTAGATCAGCAGGCCGCAGTAACCAACAAGACATCTTATGGAGGCTTAACTTTCGAGCACCTATGGAGTGATCATTGGGCCTCACACATTGGTATGTTTGGTTCAGTCACCAATTTCACCAACCCTACGATCCGCAATTATGAAATCCGCCTGGAAGAAAACTGGGGTGGTCGTGCGGACACTCAATATGAATTTGCAAAACAATCCTGGAGAGGCAAGCTCACCTTGGGTGCAGAATATCAACATTTCTTTTCGCCGGATGCTGTGTACGACAATAACCTTGGGGTGCAAGGGAATGTCCAGACCGATGACAGGCTCCGATCACAAATATTTCTTGGCTTTGCTCAGGCGGAGTTGGACCTACCAAAAGATTTCTATCTGACCATTGGAGCCAGCGGCAACTTTATTAAGTATGATTTCCTGCGGATATCCGTTACGCCAGAGATTAGTCAGCAAAGAAATTTTTCTCCTGTGTTGTCTCCCCGAGTGGCGTTGCTGAAGAAAATAGCTCCCGGGTTGTCTGCTTATGGCAGCATCAGTAGTGGATTCTCACCGCCATCCCTGGCGGAGGTAAGGCCTTCCACAGGCGCATTCAACAACACACTGAATCCGGAAATGGGCACGAGCTATGAGGTCGGAGTCAAGGGAATGCTGTTCAACATCTTCCAGGTGAATTTCGCCCTATACGATTTTCAACTCAAGGAAACCATTGTTATCCAGCGCGATGCCAGCGGTGCAGATTATTTTGTTAACGCAGGGGCAACTTCCCAAAAAGGAGCCGAGGTCATGGTGAATTGGTCCAGGGTTTATTCTTCCGGTAAGATTTCATCCCTGCGGGCATGGACCAGCTATACCTACAACAAATATAGATTCAAAGATTACGTGAATGATGGCAAAGACTACTCCGGCAATGCACTCACCGGTGTGCCGCCTGCCACACTCGCGCTGGGTGCTGACATTGCTTTTCAAATGGGTCTTTATGCCAATCTCACCGCCTACTATAGTGACGGTCTTCCATTAAATGACGCCAACACGGACTATGCGATGGATTATTTTCTTCTGGGGACCCGCCTTGGATACCGCCTGCATGGAAAAGTACCGGTTGATTTTTTTGTCGGCGTGGACAATGCCCTTGATATTAAGTACAGCCTCGGAAATGACTTGAATGCAACGGGAGGTCGTTACTACAATACGGCCCCCGGAAGGAACTTTTATGTAGGATTGACTGCCAAACTACCTTCTGCCCCGAGGTAATCGCTTCCTTCAGAGTGATGCTTTATTGACAACCTTCCTGTCAATCCATTGCAGTCCGAGGATAAAGGCTGCGCCGAAAATCAACAGCCCCGAATAACCCGAAATAAATTTCAGTGCACCAAAGTCCATTTTAAAACCGGTCATGCCTACGGCAATTCCACCCGCTATGACGAAGGACACTAACCCCGCGTAAAGCCAAAACATTTCCCGTGCAGAGGACTTTTCAGAACGCGCCTCCATTCGACGGAGCACACGGTCAGCAAAGCCGGAAGGCAATTCATATGCAGGTTGCCGTTTAAGAGCATTGAAGACCGTGCGATAGGCTTGTTCTTCCGAGCCGTTGCCCGCGAGTCCCTGCTCGATGTTATGTTGTATTTCTTCCTCGCTCATATTCCTTTCTCTTCCTGGCCCAGGTGCATTGCCACTTTTTCCTTCAACAAGTTTCTCGCCCTGAACAAATAATTTTTCACTGTTCCCTCCGGCATCTCTGTCACTAAACCAATCTCTGCATAGTTCATGCCTTCCAGGTGATACAAAGTAAGTACACTTTTATATTGTACAGGCAATTGTTCAATTAATTTTATTACCCATTCTTCCAAATCTTTTTCTGACAAGATCTCTTCCGGATCTTCCGCCTCCACAAACTTCTCGGCCCAGGTTTCGTCTTCCGGCCATTCGGCAAACTCCATCTTTTGCTTCCGCATGTGGTTGATGGCATGGCGGTAGGCAATAGTAGCAATCCATGTACTGAGTCTCGACTGAAAATTGAACTCCGAAATCTTGTCAAAGACCTTCAGAAACACGTCCTGGCAGAGTTCCTCACGGTCTTCGGCGCTTTTTATCAGCCTGCCAACCATGTGGGCCACGAGCTTCTCGTTCTGCTGAATTAGCAGCCGAAACGCCCGTTTATCTCCGTTTTTTACCCTGGAGACAAAGGCCCGATCATCTGTCATTTTAAGGTTGGACACTAAAATACCTTTGGATGTTGCAGAAAGTACGGATTTTTTAATGCCTGGACCACAATTTCACTACCCTCCTCCGACAGTTCAATTCACTCAAAAAATAATCAACCTCCCTGCAACATCCCCAACCGCATGGGTGTCTTACCTCCCAAAACAAAAAACAATTAGCCATGGACAATTCCTTAAGAGAAGTATTGATGCCTATAACCATATTCGGTAGTTTCGGCACGGCCGTTTATTTTTTTACAAAAGTGATGACCGACTACCTGCTCAAGAAGAAAATGGTGGACAAAGGTTTTGTAAATGAAGACACCCAGGCCATCTTTAAACAGCATATCGTCAAGGACAATAAATTCACTTCTCTCAAATGGGGGCTAATCATCTTCTTTGCAGGGATGTCTTTGATCATCATGGAGTATATTCCTGCGAGACCGGAGTCTCCCCTGCCCTACGGACTGTTTGCCGTCTCTGTCTCCCTGGGGTTTCTTATTTACTATTTCATGGTAAAGAAAGATTCCAAAGAATAAACCTGTAACAATTCAAATAAAGGGCCGTCTTGTGGATGGCCTGTTTTTTTCACCATCAAGAGAATTCGCATGCTCAAGAATTACTTCAAAACTGCACTGAGAAGCCTTAGCCGCCACAGGTTCTTTTCTTTCATCAATATTTTCGGTCTCGCCATCAGCATGTCCGTTTGCATGGGCATCATCATGCTGGTGGCCGACCAAATGATGTATGATCGATATAACACAAAGCGCGACCGCATCTATCGTGTGAATACTATTCCATTAGGCAAGGAAGGTCAGGAATTCACGGAGATGGCGACGACCACGCTGCCACTCAAGCAGGAACTTCTCGAAAACTACACCGGAGTTGAAAAGGCTGTACGCATCAGCCGGGGCTTTGCGAATAACTGGATTGAATTTGATCAGAACGTAAACATACCCGTGGCCGGATATTACGCTGACCCGGAAGTGCTGGAGGTATTTCAATACGAACTTGAATACGGCAACTCAAAAACTGCACTGATAGAACCTTACACAGTTGTCTTGACAAAGGCCGCCGCTAAGAAATTGTTTCGACAAGAAAATCCGGTTGGCGAGTCTTTCAAGGTGGGCGATAAAGGAACCTATAAAGTTACCGGCGTCCTGAAGGACACCAATCATAAATCGCATATAGTGTTTGATGCGTTGGCCAGCATGGCATCTGTAAAGAGTCTGGAAACAGGAGACAAACGCGAAAAAAGTCTGGATAACTGGTACAACTATACGTCGGGATGGATTTATCTCCTTCTTGAAGAAGGAAAGGCCCCGGCGGATATTATTCCTAACCTCGAGAAAATTCAGGCGAATCATTTTACCACCCTCACCAACCCGGACACCCAACGCAAAGTAAGGTATGCTTTACAAAACATAATGAACATTACTCCCGGCCCGTTCATCAATAACCCAATAGGTCCATTCTTGCCATGGATGTTTATTTACTTCTTTGCGGGACTTGCGGGTGTCGTGATGCTAACCTCGTGTTTCAACTTCACCAACCTGTCCATAGCCCGTTCCCTTACCCGTGCGCGGGAGATTGGCGTGCGCAAGGTAACTGGTGCCATGCGCTGGCAGATATTTGTGCAATTTCTGACTGAGTCCATCCTGGTGGCCCTGTTTTCGCTGGTTGCGGCATTCCTTCTGCTTGTGCTGGTGAAGCCCCTTATGATGAAGTTGAGTTTCGCCCGTATGATGAAGTGGAACCTGGAAGCCAACTATTACGTTTACGGGGTCTTCTTTCTCTTTGCCCTCATCGTGGGAATCCTCGCCGGTATTTTCCCTGCCATTGTGCTAAGTGGCTTTCAGCCGGTAAAAGTGCTAAAAAGTCTCAACTCAATTAAGCTCTTCTCAAACATGGGTTTGCGAAAAGCCTTGTTAATCTCCCAGTTCACCTTTTCCCTGATCTTCATTCTAACGGTCATAGTAGTATTCAATCAACTGAATCTCTTTATGCGCGCCGACCACGGATTCAGCATGGAGAATAAAATTATTGTTCAATTGAACGATACATCACCAGACGCCCTGAAGACGGAATTGCTCAAACACAACAACATCGAAAGTGTTTCTGCGGCATCGCACATTCCGGCCGCAGGAACCCAATATGGGGCAGGGTTTAAGAAATCACTGGATGAAAAAGACTGGACTGAGTTGTACTACTATGCAGTGGATGAGGACTATCTGAAGAACATTGATGTTCCACTGGTGGCAGGCCGGTACTTCGCTGCCGCGGATGGGGCGTCAAATAAAAACTTCATCGTCGTCAATGAAAAAACGGTGGAGACGTTTCACCTGGGAGCACCCCTTGATGCCATAGGCCAGGAAATCATTTATAAAAATGACTCTTCAAAGAGAAAGATTATCGGGGTGGTCAAAGACTATAATCATCAAATGCTCATGGAGAAAATTGATGCCATGGTCCTGATCGTCGATCCAAAACAATATTATCTCCTGCAAATAAAATATTCTGGCAGTTATGAAGGAGCTGTCGCAGCAGTTGAAGAAGCCTGGACGAAAATCAACCCCAACCTGAAGGTCGACTATAAAGATTTTGCCAATGAGGTCCACAAACTTTATGACCTCCTGTTTGGTGATATTGTCCATGTGATGGGTGTTGTTTCCTTTTTGGCCATTTTGATTTCCTGCCTCGGCTTGCTGGGCATGGCAACCTACAGCACGGAGACGCGCATTAAAGAAATTTCCATTCGTAAAGTTTTGGGGAGCAGCAATGGATCATTGGTGTATTTGCTTTCAAAAGGTTTTATCGCAATCCTGTTGATTGCGATAGCGATTGCGGTCCCGGCTGCCTATTTCCTGAACAACATGTGGTTAGAACTTCTCGCGTATCACGTGACCATTGATGTTTCGGTTATATTCCTCGGCGTATTTGTTCTGATTGTTTTCGGGGTCTTAACCATAGGTTCGCAGACGTGGAGGGCGACTTTTGTTAATCCCGTGGAAAATTTGAAGAGTGAGTGAACTCCTCAGGCCCCACCTGGTGGAGTGAGGTTTACATATTAAGATACTTCATCAACATATCCAGCCTTTCCTTGCTATCATCATCGCGGGGAGCCTCTTGATATCGGCCGATGACGCGATAGCCGAATCGCTCGAGCGTCGCCACGATCCTGGAAAGGTCAAGTTGATTGATTTTTAAGGTGAGTTTGATCTTACCTCTGTCCAGCGGATCTTCCACCATGGTACTGCTAATGACTTTTGCTTTGTTCTCTTCCACGTAGCGGCTGATCTCCGCCAGTGAATAGTCGATCAGGTCCATTGACAATACGAGAATGCCACCTGGCATTTGAACAGATGCCGTCTGCGCAAAAGAGGCCATGATGTCTTGCACGGTGATGATCCCCACATATTGACCTTCATCATTGACCACGGCCACAATGTTAAGCTTGTTTTCGCCGGCAATCCTGAGAATGTCAAAAAAATGCGACTCCAACCCAACGAAACATTCCTTACCTACGAGATTGAAATCACCCAGGTTTTTGTCGATGTCATTTGACTCGAGAATAATTTCCTCTGAGATAAATCCCAGGAGTTTTCCATCCTCAACCACCGGCAAGTAATTACAGCGGAACTCTTCCATCCACACAATTGCCTTGTGGGCATCATCCGTCACTTTCAGCGGCGGAACCATGTGGTTGATAAGCTCTTCTGCGATCATTTTGCAACAGGGGCTAAGAATTCTTCTACAATCTCATTAAATTTTTCCGGATGTTCCATCATCGGAGCGTGGCAACATTTGTCAATGAAATGCAGCTCGGAGTTCGGAATCAACCGGTTAAATTCATAGGCCACGGAGGGTGGCGTAATGGTATCATTTAATCCCCAAACCAGCAGGGTGGGAACCCCTATCCTGGGTAAATCATTTGCCAAATTATTTCGCTGAGCGGATTTGGCTATGGCCACAATTCGCATGCACTTGGGGATACTCTTGGTGGTTTCAAAAACTTCGTCGACCAATTCCCTGGACGCCACCAGAGGATCATAAAAGGTATAGGCTACACGCTCCCGCACATAGTCGTAACTCCCCCTTCTTGGATAGGACCCGCCCATTGTATTCTCAAATAGTCCAGAACTACCTGTAAGCAAAAGCTTGTCCACTTTGGTGCTGTTGTGGAGTGTATAGAGCAAGCCAACGTGTCCGCCCAGGGAATTGCCCAGGATGATCATGTGATCCAGCTTCTTAAGCGCAACAAAATCCTCTACAAATTTCTGCAATCCTTCCAATCCCGCTTCTTTAATGGGCATTTCATAAATCGGCAACATTGGGATAACCACGCGAAAATGTTTTGCAAAACGGCTCACGACATCTTCCCAGTTGCTGAGGGCTCCAAACAGTCCATGCAGCAGCATCAGCACTTGTCCCGTGCCCTCATCTACGTACTTGAATCCATTTTCCTCCTTGACGTTAAGCGCCATCGTGCTGGAATTTCCGTGATAAGTAAGCGAAAAATATCTGTAGTTAGAATTGCCTGAAGATTTCTTTGAAAACAGGGATAAAGCTTCCGATCCAGTCTGCGGTAAGTGGAGCGAGCTTTGCGGTGAATGGATAAAGCCATGATCCTTCAGTCCATTCTGACTTAAGAGAAATTCTTAGTGAGTCCAGAATCCAGATGACGATGCTCAAAAGAAACAGTGTTTTGAATGCACCCAGTACAGCTCCCATACTTTGATCAACGGTGCCCAAAAAAGATTTGTCAATGGATTGTTTTACCATCTTTCCCAATATCCTCACGAGTATTACGACAATTATAAATATGATAACGAATGAAAGGTATGGCAACGTGCTTTTGTCGGCATGAAATTTTTCCTGCAGGAAGAGCATCCCCTCTCCCATAAGCTTAAACCCTGCCAGGACACCAAGAATTATGGCAACCAGGGAAATCAGCTCCATCAGGAAGCCTTCCTTGTAGCCACTCCACGCGCCACCAATCAAAAGCAAAATCAAAAAAATGTCGGCGATACTCAAGCTGTCAGAAGTTTTTTGACGAGTTCAGAAATCAATTTGCCATCGGCTTTCCCTGCAAGCGATTTTGTTGCCGTACCCATTACCTTTCCCATGTCCTGTGGACCCTTTGCTCCCACCTGAGCAATAATCTCCTTCAGTGCTTCGCTGATCTCGACCTCTGAAAGCTGCTTCGGCAAGTAACGACTGATCACTTCGAGTTGGAAGTTTTCGCGTTGAGCCAAATCCTGACGGCCTTCTTTTTGAAAGATCTCGGCTGATTCCTTCCGTTGCTTAGCGGCCTTCATCAGCAATTTATTTTCAACATCAACGGCGATTTCCGCGCTCACTCCCTTTTCCGTCTCGGCCAGGAGGATCATTGACTTGATGCTTCGGAGTGCTTCCAGTTCCTCTTTGTTCTTGGCCAGCATTGCCTTCTTGATGTCGGTATCGATAGTGGTTTTCAGTGACATGATTGTGTATTTTCGCTCAAAGTTATCGAACGAAATCACTTATTAACAAATGACGCGTCTCAGTGTCAATATCAACAAGATTGCCACCCTAAGAAATGCCCGCGGGGCGAATAACCCGGACGTGATCAAAACAGCGAGCGATTGCGAGCGTTTTGGGGCACAGGGCATTACCGTTCACCCAAGGCCTGATGAAAGGCACATCCGGTACAGTGATGTATTGCAATTGATGCAAACCGTTACGACTGAATTCAACATCGAAGGCTATCCGGACGAACGTTTTATCAATATCATCAGAGAAGTAAGACCGGCACAGGCAACACTTGTTCCTGATCCTCCCGGAGTGCTTACCTCAAACGCCGGCTGGGATACCCTGCACAACCAGGAATTCCTGAAGAAAGTCATTAGCGAAATCAAAGACCTTGGTGTGCGGGTTTCTGTTTTTGTCGATCCGTCCGTCAAAATGGTGGAAGGTGCATCAAAGGCCGGAAGCGACCGAATAGAACTTTATACAGAACCCTACGCCTCTCATTATTTGCTTGACCCAGCCAAAGCAGTAGCTCCTTATCAAATTGCTGCAACTGCTGCGACAAAACTCGGATTGGGGATCAACGCCGGCCACGACCTCGACCTACATAACCTGCGCTATCTGAAGCAATCTATTCCATTCCTCGATGAAGTATCCATCGGACATGCCCTCATTTGTGATGCCTTGTACCTTGGACTGGAGAACACAATCCAACTCTATTTGAGAGAACTTAATTCGTAATTTTTAGTTCTTTCCCGGCAACACATATCCTTTCTCTCCCAGTCTTTTTCCCATTTCCTCATAGGCCATAGGATCGGTGGGCGTAAAACTCGCCAGGCCATCGACATAGCGATTGAACATAGAGAAAGTGGCAGCGATCAGCACAGTATCATGAATATCACGGTCTGTAGCGCCCGCCTTCCGGGCGGCCTCAATATCCGTTTGGTTTACGTCCTTACCACTTTGTTGGACCTTTCCGGCGATATTCAAAAGTGTTTTGAGTTTTTGACTGATGGGTGCAGTATCATATTGTTCTAATACCAGGTCCACAACTTGTTTATTATCCTTAAAAAGAAAACGTGACGCTGCCGCATGACTGTCTCTGCAGAACTTGCACTCATTCCGCGATGAAACATAAGCCGCAATCAACTCGCGTTCTGCCTCGGTGAGCGGAGATTCGCCACGCAAAACAACTTGTGCCAGGGCGTACAAATGCTGTCCGCTTTCAGGGCGAAACATCACCAGACTGCGTATGCCCGGAACACCCTCGGGTACTGAAATGTGTGCCATCTTTCTTCCTCCTTTAAATTCTATTGCTTCATCGATGCGGAAGCACTCGCTAAAATAGCTGATTTGAAATCTATTTTTGTCATAACTTTCATTGATTGAATCGATCTCCAATGGAAGAACCTCAGAATTTACCATCCGGGAACAAATGGCTTAAAGGCCTGTCCCTAATCTTCCTCCTGTTGTTTGGAATATTCTGGTCGCTGGGTACTTTTTTCTTTTGGGTACTGGGGGGATTGTCCGTCATTTTCGCTCTGCTCGCACTGAGTTCGTCCGGAATCAAGTTCCCTTCTTTTGATCCATTTTCACAAACGACCAATCCTTACCCTCCGAAGGGGTCCGGGACTTCAGTTCGTACACCATGGAATCCCCTCCGCGTCATCTTGATTGTCATGGGTGCCGTTCTGGTAATTTCAATTCTTATTAATCTCTTTTCCAATTCAGATCAAGCACCGGTTGAGGACACTTCCGATTCAAACCAATCGGAACCTGAACAGGATGGTGATGCAACCCCTTTGGTTGACAAGGGGAATGTTTTCTTTAACCAATCGCAGTATGACTCTGCTCTTCGTTACTATGGAATGGCCCTGAAGGTAGATCCAAGCGATCAGTACGCACAATACAACAGGGCCCTGGTCTTCTTTATGACGAAAGATTACCGGATGTCCATCGGCATGATCAAGAAATGTCTGAGGGAACATCCTGATTATAATGAGGCCTGGTGGCTCCTGGGTGATGGCTACTATTCAACGAACAAGTATGATTCTGCGGCTGCAAGCCTTGAGAGGGCGTACAACAACGAATTCAAGGATCCTAGTTTCTTACAATTACTCGGAGATGTATACCAGGCCCAAAGCAACAATTCAAAGGCTACTGAATTGTACAAGAAAGTTGTCGAGCAAGACACTACAAAACTTGAAGTGTATCAGAAACTGATTGCCCTGGATCCCGACAACGCGGATTTCTACAGGTCAAAGGTAAAGTCATTGTCCTCGAAGTAAGTCAATGACTCCCGAGAAGGACCGGTATTTCATCGGCATCGTGCCGCCTTCGCCGGTCTATGATCAAGCCCTCGAACTTAAAAATTACTTCAAAGATACTTTCAAAAGTAAGGCATCGCTGAACTCACCTCCGCACATTACCCTTCATATGCCTTTTGAGTGGAAGGTGGCGAAGGAGTCGGAACTTATAGATTCAATACAACAATTGAGTTCAAGGCTAACCCCTGTTGAAATCAATTTGAAAGATTTTGATTGTTTCTCACCTCGGGTCATCTTTATCAAGGTGGCCTATTCTGATGCGCTCAAAGTGATCCAGCAACGTGTCCACCAATTCTGCAAAAAGGAACTCGGAATATTCAATGCGGATTACAAGGATCGGCCCTTTCATCCTCACATCACAATTGCTTTTCGCGACCTTAAAAAACCAGCTTTCTTTCAGTCGTGGCAAGAGTTCAAACATAAAACATTTGACGCGCAGTTTCTTGCCAACAGCATGTGTTTGTTGAAACATGATGGAAAGAAATGGGAGGTGATGAGGAGGTTCATGCTGGCCGGCAACTAGCGACAGTTCGCTGTTAGGGAGGACTGTTGGTATCCTGATATCAGTCTGGTTTTAACAACACTTTCAGGCAGTTGTCCTTCTTGTTGGCAAACATATCGTATCCCCTGACTCCGTCAGAAAGTCTCATCGTATGAGAAAACACCGAGGTGATGTCATACTTTTTCTTTTGCACCATGGGGATAAGTCTCTCCATTATGTTTCGGGCAGGGCAGCGACCGATCTTGTAAGTTAGGTTCTTATTATAGGCCTCCACTGGAGAAAATGCAAGATGCGCATCATTGCAGACACCCACGGAAGAAATTATCCCTCCTGGACGGACTAATTCCAGGGCCAATCGTACTGCTGAATGACTCCCGACGGCCTCCATCACTGCCTCCGCGCCGCGCCCCTCCGTTGCGTCCAGAATGACTTGAAAAGCCTCAGGGTGTTGCCCATTGATGGTTTCTGCGCCAAATTTTCTCGCCATTGTGAGGCGTTCAGGAACAGAATCAATGGCAACAATTCTCTCTGCCCCCAGTTCACGCGCTCCAAGAATGGTCATGAGCCCCACCGGACCACAGCCGACGACTACATAGACTCCTCCTGGTGTGACTTGAGCCTGCTGTGCACAGAAAAATCCGGTTGAGAGTATGTCTCCAAGCAACAATCCTTCCTCTAATGATACGCCTTCGGGAATCTTCATCAGGGTACTATCGGCCAACGGCACACGGACATACTCCGCCTGGCCTCCATGCAGTCCTTTTCCTTTTTCCACCCATCCATACAATTGGCTTTGCACACAACGCGCGGTGAGTCCGATGCGACAATAGAAACAAGCACCACAACTGGTGGTGAATGGACTCATGATCATGTCTCCTTTCCGATAAGCTTTCACTTGCCCCCCCACTTCTACGATCTCTCCTGCAAATTCATGACCCATGGCAGTTCCCGTATCGATTCCTTTTTCATGTTCGTGATAAACGTGCAGGTCGGAACCGCAAATGGCACAGGCCCTCATTTTTACAATGACATCTGTTGGCGTCAGAATTCGCGGATCAGCGATCGTCTCGAAATGAATTTCCTGTTTTCCGTGAAAAGTGAGGGCTTTCATGAGAGTTGGAGGAAACTGATTCCTGGTTGCTGGAAGCTTGCTCGCTGAGCAAACTCATTTGTTTAAGTCATGGTTTGTTTTGAGAGCTGAAGAGGCTATTGAGCTCAAGTTCAATTTTTCCGACAATCAAAGAAAAATCTTCCACACGTTCAACAAAATCAAGTTGATTGACGTCGATGACCAGCAATTTACCTTGCTTGTATTGTCCGATCCACGTTTCATAGTGTTCGTTGAGGGTCTTCAGGTATTCGAGTTTGATGTTATATTCATACTCCCTGTTTCGCTTCTGAATCTGTTGCACCAGTTTGGGTATGTCTGCTTTCAGATAGATCAATAGATCGGGAGGCTGGACGAAGTTGATCATGGAGTTGAAAATATCCAGGTAACTCTGGTAATCTCTGTCGCTGATGTGTCCGCTCTTGTGAAGGTTTGCGGCAAAGATGTGCGCATCTTCATAAATCGTGCGGTCCTGAATAATGGTTTTATCACTGCTTCGAATCTCGTGGACCTGATTGAAGCGGCTATTGAGAAAATAGATCTGCAGGTGGAAGGCCCACCGGGTCATGTCGGAATAGAAATCCTTAAGGTATGGATTGTGGTCTACCGATTCATATAGGGGTGACCACCCGTAATGGCGTGCCAGACGTTCAGCAAGAGTAGTCTTCCCTGAGCCGATATTCCCGGAAATGGCGATGTGCTTAACGTTATTCATGTTCACCGGCTCAATTTAGGAATTCAAGGCAACATACTAGCCGCAGATTGTATGGATTTTCACGGATTGGAGCAACCGTACAACGGTGAACCCTCACCCATCACTCCTTATGCTGAAGCGTTGCAGGATGAAACGTAAGCCAGCTGTGCCAAAATTCCTGGTGGGGGTTTACACTTTTTAGTTGCTGACCGGGTGTGCTTAGTGAATGCCCGGAAAAATTATAGGTTTGTCCATTGGCAATCAATGTGTCGTGACGAATGGTGTAGGTATCTGCTTCTGACGTCCGCTTAAATGCTGCAAAGCTCTGGTCGTCATCTGACAGGGCCAATAGAATCGGAGTCTCACCAATTTTATCATTGATAATGCGTTTTTGTTTCAGGTCATTCCAGTCATAGGCTTTACTCACGTCATCGACTTGAATACCCACCACCCATGATTTGTCCCTCCAGGACACACTGTCTGTGCGAGTGAGGGTACCTTTACTTTTTCCACGCTCAAATCTTCCCAGCGAATCGTAATTCTTTTTTGATGATTCATCCAACTGCATAACAACAGCATTGGGGTACAACCCGAATAATTTGTCCAGGGTCATTTGAACAGATTCCACCTCCGGGAGTCTTTCGCCTTTTAACTTTCCCGTAACGGCCTCCCCGGTAGCCTGACGCCACCAGCTTTTGGTAGTCTCATCTTCAAACATAGCGTTGAAATGGTCCATCCCTACCAGTCGAAATTTCTCCGGGCTCCCCTTTACCAATGGTTCAAACACTCGGCCAGTCCGGCAGACGCTGCAATACGTTACGATCACCGGCATTCCACCCACAACATCCTGCACCTGATGGTGGTAAACAATGAACCGGATGGGGTAAGCCTTTACTTCGCCGTTATGCTCCACGGCCACTACGATGCTGCTATCGTTCAATGCATTTCCCTGCATGGACTTGAAGGTGACTTTTTGGGGCTGCTTGAACATCGCATCTGCCGACATTTTGAAATTGAACATATATATGCTCGCGACGGGCAACACCAGTACTACTGCCGGTATCCATTTGTACTTGCTGGTTTGAAAGGTGCGGACTAATCCGGCCAAGATCATTGCTCCAAACATTAGCCGGAGAGGCCAGCGGTAGGAATAAAGAAAATAAGCCATGTCAAGACTTTGCATCCGTTGACTGCCGGGCATGGGCATAATGAAATACACGTTCAAAATCTCAAATAAGGTAAGTCCGGCGATACCTATGTAAAAAAGCTTTTTCATTGCAACTGATTTATTGGTCTTGAGTTGTTATTCTATTTATACAAATCAAAATGGATGTACCCTTCCTCCGCTCGCTGTTTGCCTCGCTTTATATAAATTTCCCGATCCTGCGGAGCCCATGTGCCCAGGCCGTCTACGTATCGATTGAACATGCAAAATGCCGCAGCAATCAAGACAGTATCATGAATTTCAAGATCAGTCGCACCATGTATTCTCGCTTTATCGATCTGGTCTTCCGTTACTTTTTTTCCTCCCTTTTGCACACTCCCCGCAATACTCAGTAAGGCCTTCAGCTTCTCCGAAATAGGTGTCGATTGAAAATCCTTTTTCACATCATCAATGAACGACATATCACATTCCAGATAATGCTGGGCGATACCACCGTGCGCATTTTGACAAAAGAAACAATCATTCTGGGAGGATACATAGGTAGCGATCAGTTCCCTTTCGCCGCGGGTGAGTGAGTTTTCACTCCTCAACAGTACCTCTGCTAACTCATTCAACGGCTTGGCTGTTTCAGGACGGAAGGCCATCGGGCCGCGTATGCCAGGTAGTCCTTCAGGTAAATTGATATGTGCCATGTTTAGTTGGTTGTTTTATTTGAACGCAATAGAAATAAGAATCCGATCAGAAATACAGCGGAAAAGGTAAATAAAGAGTTCCCATATCCACCCAGGACCGTCACCCAGGCTCCTACAAAAAAGACTGCGGCAGCGGTGAAGAACCTTCCCACATTGAAACAAAATCCCGTTGCCGTTGCCCGGATGGATACTGGAAAAAGTAAGGGAATATACACAGACAACAATCCCTGGCTAATGCCGAACATAAGTGCAAGGAATACCAGTTCTATTATGGTGATTGCGCCAAAGGTGGTGTTCATTTTGAACAGCAGGAAGGATAAGATAAAACATCCCGAAAAGCACACCAGCATCGCTTTGCGCGTACCAAGCGCATTGGAGACCCAACCGGACATAAAGCCTCCACTGAGTCCACCCGCACCTAACAGCATCATGCTAAGCCCTCGCTCGTCCTGTCCATCCGAAGTCGTCAATAAGCTTTGTACCCACGTTGGCACCCATGAAAAAATTGCCCATAAACCAATGAGCATTGACCCGAAAATGACCGATCCGTTCAACAAGTCGGTCTGATGCATGCGAACTGTACTTTTGCTTCCTTTGGGGGCTGTAAATGATACTTTCCATTTTTGAGATTCTCTCAACAACCAAAAGGAAATGATCCCAAGTGTTAGTGGAAGTATTCCCACCATGAATCCCTGACGCCAACCAGATACAAAATAATTGACTGCCCCTGATGAAAATATTCCCACAGGAAAGCCAATAGAAAGAAGGCCGATAAACACCGCCCTGGATTTTTCCGGCCAGGCCTCGGATAGAAGTGTAGTGTTTATCACCAGGACACCTCCTACGCCAAAGCCGCAGAAGAATTGAAAAAATAATATTATTTCCCATGAGGGCGCAAAACCCTTGAGCATGGTGAAGAGGCCGTACATGCTCACGGCCAGCGCCAGGGATTTAGCCCGGCCAATCCGGTCTCCAATCATACCCCACACAAAACCCCCAATGGCCCAGCCCACGAAGTAGAGTGAATTGATGTAAGCGCCAACGTCGTTAAGTCGCGCATTATCCACTTGTCCCAACAAATCCCTTACCACCACAGGCAGATACACCGACATCAACGTTGACGCTGTGCCTCCCAGTACATTGCCCAGAAAGCAAATGGTAAACAACAACCAATGGTATGCATCTACTTTCTCTTCAGAAATTGATAATTCTGGACTGGAGGCCGACATAATCTATGAACAAAACGTTTTCAATGTTTCTTTAAATGATCATACCCATGGGGTAAACGCTCATAACCTTTCGCTATGCGTTCGGCCAGACCTTTATAAAAGTTAGGGTCGGTAGGTGTTACCGTGGAGAGTCCATCCACATACCGGTTGTACAAGCAGAACAGGGCCGCAATCAATACGGTGTCATGAATTTCGATGTCCGTTGCTCCCATGGCTTTGGCTTTCGTTATTGATTCAGTCGTCACGGCTTTACCATTTTTTTGCACAAGGGAGGCGATGGTGAGCAGTGCCTTCATCTTTTCACTTACCGGTGATGACTGAATGTCTGTTTTGATTTTTTGTGTGGTCTCACACTCACCCAATAACAAATCCGCAGCAGCCGTGTGAGCGGATGTACAAAACCGACATTCATTAGCATGCGAAACGATGGTCGCAATCAGTTCACGTTCTCCGGTCGTCAGTGTGGAAGGTCCCCTGAGCAATAACTGTGTTAGGTCGCGAATGGGTTGCGCTGAGTCCTTGCGGTACTCGAGCAGGCCTGTAATGCCGGGCAAATGTTCTTCAACAGGTATGTAAGGCATAGTTAGAGTTTTGTGTTGCAATAGAAAAATGCTAGAACTGACCGATACGATGTCGGCCCTTAATAAAGTAATGTCAGATGATTTGCGGCGGTATCTACGCCATTCCAAATCGCTGTGGGGGATGCACGATGGAGGGGCAATACGATGAGGTAATTTTAGGCAGAGTTACTTCCTTGACGGCCTTTTGCTCCCAGCCCAGGGCGGAGTGATACAATTCAAAATCAGGTGAGAAGTAATCGATGCTGAGGCTGCTCAATATTTTCACACCGGCCGGGCAGTCAACAGGCTTATCGGTAAATGTTTTCACGTAACTGGCAAGTGCCTGGTGCAGCACTTTGCTTTGCTGATCCTTGATGCACACAATAAGAAGTGTGTCACCCTGGAGCTTTTGCTTCACCAGCTGAAAGTATTCGCCTTTGAACTCAAATTGACCCTGTACTCTCTGGAATTCCTGGGAACCGGACCCATAAGGAACAGACAAAGGAACCTTAATGACCATGGTCTCTGAATTGATATAATTTTCTTCATCAAGCCTTTGAACCATTTCGCGGTTGTTCTGAACTTGCAGGCCAAGAAATACTCCGTAGTATCCCCAAACATTAAGGAGGAGAAGAATAATAAGCACCATGGAAACAGATTTTCTCATTGCACTCTGTCGAAGATTGGTCAATCTGAACAAATATCGTCAAGAATCAATCCCCATACAATTTTGGCGTTACCCCATGTCAATTCATGTTAAATCATGATCTTCGTATCATGAGAATCGTTATCGCCTCGGTGCTGAGTTGTATGTTGTTGGTCTCCTGTAAAGATTCAGGAGAGAAATGCGCTTTCATCCCGGAGACAAGCTCCGTAAAAATCAATCTTCAGTTTGAATCACTTGAGGATTCCTTGCCAGCCATCACCACAAAGCCACAGTTGGTCCATTTTCTCACTATCCATCCGGAAGTGCGTGATCTTTTTTTTAACCGTCAAAACTATCCAAGTGATTCCGCCTTCATTAATGGACTCTTTGAACGCTTTACCAACCCACACCTTGACACCTTGCTGCAGGAAACACACCGGGTCTTTGGAAATGGCCATGACCTCAAAAGTGAATTTGAAAAAGCCTTTACCAACCTGAAGTATTATTATCCTGATTTTCAACCTCCGCGAATTCAAACCGTTATTACCGGTCTTGAAAGTGATTTGTTCGTCAGCGATTCTCTCGTCATTGTTGGGCTTGACTATTTCCTCGGGGAAGGCGCCAAATACCGGCCGAGTATGTTTGATTACATGTTGAGGAGATATAATAAGAATTTCATTGTGCCCTCTGTTCTTTTGCTTACGTCTATCGACAGCCGGTTTAATAAAATTGACCTGAACGACAAGACTGTTCTCGCCGACATGATTGGATATGGGAAGGCATACTATTTTACGAAAATGATGATGCCCTGCACCCCCGATAGCATTTTGATCGGCTATACAAGAAAAGAAATTGAAGGGTCCCGTGAGTTTGAAAACCTGATCTGGTCAAGACTCGTTGAGGACGAGGTCCTGTATTCCACCAGCCACCTGCTGAAGCAAACATTTATCTCCGAGCGCCCCAAAACCATTGAGGTAGGTGAGCAATGTCCCGGCCGCATCGGGCAATGGGTCGGTTGGCAAATGGTTAAGAAATATGCAGAGACCCACCCGGATGTAAATCTCCCTCAATTGATGGAGATGCAGGACGCGTCCAAATTCTTCAAAGATTCGGGGTACAAGCCCCAGGTTGTTAAAGTACCGGGGAAAGAGAAAGCCTAACGGCTCTATTTCTTTCTCTATTTCTTTTTTGAGTCCTCAAAGTATTCTTCACACGCAGCAACGAATAGGTTCTTCATGATGACTATCTTAAAATTGCTACCTAAATTACCAAAAAGAACCTCATGAACTCCTCCTCCTTTATAAAGCTTTCCCTCATGATGCTTCTCCAGTATTTTATCTGGGGGGCATGGTATGTGACCATGGGGACATACATGTCAGAGTTCCTGCAATCCAGCGGTGTACAAATTGGTGCGGCATACAGTGCACTTGCCATTGCCACCATGATCTCTCCATTTTTCATCGGCCTTGTTGCCGATCGGTTCTTCGCTGCGCAACGCATCATGGGAGTACTGCACCTTGCCGGAGCCTTATTGTTATACCTCGCCACGACGGTGACCGGCAACACCGCATTCTATTGGGTGATCCTGGTTTATTCCCTCCTCTACATGCCAACGATCGCGCTCAGCAACAGCATTGCTTTCCACCAGATGACCGACCCCGGCAAACAATTTCCATGGATCCGGGTGTTTGGTACACTGGGATGGATCATCGCCGGGCTCATGATTGGGTTTCTTTCCATTGAAAAGACTTCGTCAACTTTTTACATGGCTGCTACAGCCTCCGCCGCGCTTGGGCTCCTTAGCTTTATCTTACCAAGCACACCGCCCAAAGGAAAAGATGCAAATGCGTCCGCTTCGGCTGCCCTTGGCACTGATGCATTTGTCCTGTTCAGGGACCGCCCCTACCTTATCTTCTTCATCGCGGCTATTCTCGTTTGTATTCCACTCTCCTTTTACTACGGATTCGCCAACGTATTCCTCAACGAGCTCGGTATGGAGAATGCAGCCAGCAAGATGATCCTCGGCCAGGTCTCGGAAGCTGTTTTTATTCTAGCGATTCCATTCCTGTTCAACAGCATCGGCGTTAAGAAAATGTTGCTGTTGGGCATGGTCGCCTGGATACTGCGTTATGTCTGCTTCTCTTTTGGAAACATCAACGCCAATCAGTGGATGCTATATGCGGGCATTGTCCTCCACGGCATTTGCTATGATTTCTTCTTTGTCACCGGCTACATGTACACGGAAAAGAAAGCGGGTGAGAAAATCAAAAATGCCGCCCAGGGACTTTTCACTTTTGCCACCTATGGACTGGGTATGTTCATCGGTACCTGGTTTTCAGGATTCACCACGGAGTATTATACACAAGATGGCGTCCATGATTGGCAACACATCTGGTCGGTGCCGGCATATATCGCAGTTGCCGTGATGATTTATTTTGTTTTGTTTTTCAGAGAAAAAAAAGAAATTCAAGCGAGTTAAATTGTTGTTCGTTGTTCCTTGACCGTTATGCGGTCTCTCACGAATAACGAACAACCAACAACCATAAGGATCATGAACATTTCCATGTTAGGCTCGGGGTTTATCGGGCGCTTTTATGCGGACTCCTTGCAGGGCTACCGAAGCAAGGACAAGGTGGTGAGCATCTATTCGCGTAAAGAGGACAGCGCCAGAAAATTTGCTGCGGATTATCAAGTTCCCCATGTCACCACTTCGATGGAAGAATCGATTGCCCGCACGGAGGTTCAGGTGGTGTGCATCGCCCTGCCCAATGACCTGCATGAACAAGCTGTGATGTTGTGCTGCAAACACAAGAAGGCGGTGATCTGTACCAAGCCCCTCGGGAGAAATGCGGCCGAAGCCATGCGGATGCTTGATGCCGTGGAAAAGGCAGGAATATTTAATGGCTACCTCGAAGACCTGGTATATACGCCCAAGTTCATCAAGGCCCATGAAAGCGTCAAAAATGGCGTCCTGGGGAGGATTTTGTGGGCAAAATCGAGAGAGACACACCCAGGTCCGCACAGCGACTGGTTTTGGGACATCACCAAGGCAGGAGGTGGTGCCATCATCGACCTGGGTTGTCATTGTGTGGAAATCGCCCGATCATACATCGGCAAAGACATCAAGCCTATGGAGGTCATGTGTTGGGCTGATACACAAGTGAAACCTATCGATGCTGAGGATCATGCCATTGGGCTGGTGAAATATGAAAATGGCGCCATCGGGCAGTTTGAAGTGAGCTGGACTTTTCGAGGTGGATTAGATTTGCGGGATGAAGTAATGGGCACCGAAGGAACGATCTGGATCAACAGTTTTCTTCGAACAGGATTTGAAATGTTCACCTCGGGCACGGGAGCAGACTATGTTTCCGAGAAATCTGAAAGCAATACCGGGTGGCTGTTCCCTGTTGGGGATGAGTTGAACGAATTGGGATACAACCATATGTTCATGGACATGTTTAGTGCCCTGGAGAAGAACATCGCACCGAGAGAGACGTTCTATGACGGCTACGTGGTGAACGCTGTTCTCGACGCGGCATACAAGTCTGCCAAAACAAAACTGTGGGAGCCGGTAAAGCTGGATGTTTGGCGCGGGCGGGTGGGCGTGACAAAAGACAGTCACCTGGTGGAATATGATGCTGAACATTATTTGATAAAGGAAGAGGTCACTCATTATGGGTCAAGAAAGGTGATCCTCAAGAATAAGAAGACAGGTAGAATTGTGGAGCGGGTGGATGCCTGACACACAACCCTCTCGCTGCAAGATGACGCCACACGAACAAGATCTGGTCACTATAATCTGCCCGGCCATTCAATCAGGGAAAGTGATCCGGATCTGGTATCAAAATACTACTTCAGGACTCCAGGATTGGCGGACCGTCGAGCCATACCTGATTGGTTCCTTTCCGAGAAAACATATTCAGCTTTCCGCCTGGTTCCTGCCCTCCTTAGACCAATCCATGGTTGGACAAAAAGAAGGCTGGAGAACTTATCTGCTTAAGAGTATCTCAGAGGTACAGATCCTGGATGAGATTTTCCCCGGATTGCGCCTGGATTACGACCCGCTTGGAAATGGAATGAAAGAGATATTCTGCGCTGCTAAAAAACACGCAATTCCTTTCATGAAAATAGCTGAGTAAAGGTTTCGCCCAGGATTCTCCTTGAATACCTTTTCTCAGCAAGGGTCCTTGCTGCAAGCTGAAATCTCTTCAACAAGTTTGGATCAGATATAAATGGCAGAATTTTCTTAACAAAATCTGAAGGCAGCAGCGGGTCAACAAAGATCCCTGTAGCATTCTCCTCCAATTCCTGCCTGATCCATCCACCAAAGTTTATCACAATGAGCTTTCCTGCTGCAAGCCCATCAAAATACTTGTTGGGCGAACCTGTTTCCAATATGGGAACGTTTTTATAAGACACGAAAACGGCATCCGTCACATTCAAAATTTCTTTCACCCCATCGCGATTGACGGAGTCAATGAACGAAAGGTTTTGAAGCTCAAGTTTCCGGGCTTGTTCATACAGGGCTTCCCTCATCGCACCATCGCCACAAATGATGAAGTGTATAGCAAGGCCCGTCTTTTGTGTTTCGTTTGCACAGGATAGCAAATGGTTGAGACCGTTGGCGAGTCCGAAGGCCCCAACATAGGACACAACAAATTTTCCACTCGTACCAAATTTTTTCTCGAGGGCCGGCTCTTTAACATCAGGAACAAAAAAATCACAATCAGCCATATTCGGAATCAAATGAACCGTATTGCCCGGCACCTTTTCCTTGATGGATAATTGAATCGATGGAGAAAGGGCCACAATGGCTTCCGCTGACCGGTAAATGGATTTCTCAAGACGAAACAGTAGCCTTTGAAAATACCGATTCCGGACAAAATCCAATTGAATGGGTGCATCCGGCCATAAATCGCCCACTTCAAAAATAAATTTCAATCCATGCCTGAATTTGAGCCAGCGAGCAATTAGTCCAACAGTTAGCGGAACAGAAATGGCGTAGCAGACGTCAAAATCCCGGAACCGATATGTCCGTTTCGCTGAAAGAACGACGAAAGAAATAAATGCCCAGGTCCTGGCGTAAAAACCAAATCGATTGTTGTACGCGATTGGCAGGTAATGGACCTCAATGCCTTCCACATTTTCAACACGCCCCACACCCCCATGCGAAGAAGTAATCATCACTACCCGGTGGCCTTTGTTCACCAGGGCTTTGGCAAGATAGTACGATCGGATTGCCCCTCCGCTCATGGGGGTTTTGAAGTGCTGATGAAGTATCAGAATTCTCACCTTGCAAAGAAAGGGAAAAGAGATTGATGCGTATCGAAGAATTTAATTCATGCAGAACCTATTATTTTGCTGATAGTTTCAATACCCAAGAATTCGAAAACCGACAATAATCATGAAGTTCATAACAACATTTGCCGCCCTGATAGTTTTTTGCTCAGTGAGCCCTGCCCAGTCGCCAATCGCACTTCTGAACGGCCACGACCTGACTGGCTGGAAAATTTATGGCACCGAAAAATGGTACATGGACAATGGTGAGCTCGTGTGTGAAAGTGGTCCAGACAAGCAATATGGATACTTAGCTACCGAAAAGGAATACCGTGACTTTGAATTGACCCTGCAGTTTAAGCAGGAATCGAATGGCAACAGTGGTGTGTTTTTCCATTGCTCGATTGAAGGAACCAAAGTCACGGGGTGGCAGGCCGAAGTGGCTCCGCTCAATCATCACACTGGCGGAATATATGAATCCTACGGACGCGGCTGGCTTATCCAACCATCCCAGGACAAGGAAAAGGTATTGAAAGAAGGAAAATGGAATGATATGAAGGTTCTGGTGCAGGGAGGCAAGGTTTCTACCTGGCTCAATGATGTAGAAATGGTTACACTGGATGATGCGCAAATCGGTTCACACGGCGGCAAAATTGCACTGCAAATACATGATAGCGGCGGAGTTAAAGTTAGTTGGCGAAAAATTTACCTGATTGAACGTTGATTGTCTAGGTCCAATGTGCATCCACAACATGGCTTTGAGGAATGTTTTCAATTGATTCATGTTCGAATGTGTTGGAGATATGAGGCATCAAGGAATAAAAAACAACTGAGCCGGCAATAATGCCTACCCAGTTGTTGAGATGGTGCGACGACGGTTATTGTTTTACTTCCAGGCCTTGGACGTATCGAATAATATTCGCTACTGCCGCCGGGGAAGGTTCAAGCTGCGCTTTGTCTATGCTATTTTTTGTAAGCAGCAGCTCCCGATAATGCAATTGCAATTCCGGGTCAAAGGACAACACACGGCTAATCTCCTGTGCTGCCTCCTCGGTGGTCTCGTGGTAGATAAACCTGATCAGGTCGTTTTGGGTAAACGTTTTCGTCATAGGCATATTGGGTTTTAGTCATTTTCTTCCTCAGGTTGATGAGTGCATAGCGCATTCGCCCCAGGGCTGTGTTGATGCTGACACTCGTTTTGTCGGCGATCTCCTGGAAACTCATGTCCATATAATGGCGCATGATCAGCACTTGTTTTTGTTCTGCAGGCAATTCTTTGATAAAGTCACGAAGGCGCGACTGGGTTTCCTGCGCAATTTGAAGGGACTCAGCGGAATCTTCAGCAAATGCCAAGGAGTTAAACACTCCGCTTCCATCCGCGAGCACAATTTCAGGATAGCGGCGACTTCTGCGGAATGAGTCAATCGCCATATTATGGGCAATGCGACTCAGCCAGGGCAAAAACTTGCCTTCTTCATTGTACCGTCCTCCTTTGATGGTATTTACGGCCTTTATAAAGGTCTCCTGGAGCAGGTCTTCTGCCCGGTAACGGTCCTTTACGATCAGGTAAATGGCCGTATAAATGCGCGATTTGTGACGGTGGAGGAGCACTTCGAAAGCCTCTTCGTTACCTTGCTGATAAAGCGACACTAGCTGGCTGTCGCTGGATCTTTTGTCTATCATTCTGTCTCACGGTTAGGTAACGTAGAGCTCTATATCGATAGTGTGCGGGTTGGTTGGTATTATTTTGAACTGAAAAGGTAGAAATAATCCCCAAAAGGCCAAAAAATTTTTAGAAAAATCTTGTCTGCTATGCTTTTTCTTGTCCTATTTGTCCAAAATTTTTTGCAGACGTAACCACCCCATGCCTGTCAGTAAGAAGAAAGTGATCAAAAGCCTCGATAGTTTATCGGAGGAATTGAGAGAGTTGCTGAAAGTTCAATACCCCATGGGGTATGAGAACAGCATTACGCGCATAAACAATGCGAAGAAAGAGCCAATCTTTGTTTTCCCGCTGGAAACAGAAGAAGCTACCTACCTGGTAAAGCTGCCTGCGACAAAAAACAGCGAGGGGGGCTATGATGTGGAGTCCAAGCCCAAGGAAGAGGAATTCGCAGGAGGCGACAAGGCCGATGACGACGACTTTAGCGGTGCCAACGAAGATCTTGAAGGCGGCGACTTCAACGACGAAAGTGAGGGTGAGGGACGCAGCAAAGACCCGAGCTACGAACCAGACTTTGATAATTGACAAGAAAATAAAAAGGCACAGTCCAGAACACCATCCTTTCGGATGGTGTTTTTTTATTGATCGTCTTAAGAATGTATTCCCATATTTTATATCGAAGAAGGTTGCGGCCTGATTTAATCCGTAACTTCGAAACTTCTTGATGAGTATAACTTTCGTCACCAACGATTCATACCTGGATGACCTCGACCCCAAGGAGTATATCCTGATTAAGCGGGCAAGGGTAAATAACCTGAAGAACCTGAGTGTTGCCATACCCCGGAATAAATTGGTGGTGGTGACAGGTCTGTCGGGATCAGGTAAGTCTTCTCTTGCATTTGATACGCTCTTTGCCGAGGGTCAGCGGATGTACGTCGAAAGCCTCAGTTCCTATGCGCGTCAGTTTCTTGGCCGCATGGAAAAGCCTGACGTTGACTATATCCGCGGCGTATCACCCGCTATTGCCATAGAGCAAAAAGTTAATACCCGCAATCCACGCTCGACAGTAGGAACCACCACGGAAGTGTACGATTATCTCAAATTGCTCTTTGCCAGAATTGGCAAAACATGTTCACCCATCAGTGGCAAAGAAGTAAAGCGCGACACCGTTACAGATGTAGTCGATGTTGTCAATAAGCAACCCGAGGGTACTCGGATCATGATTGGATGCCCCCTGAAAATTCAAAAAGGACGCAAGCTTGAAGATGAACTGAACTTGCTCTTGAGCAAAGGTTTCACAAGAATTCTGATCAATGGGGAGGTGATGTTTATTGAAGAGATGTTGACCTCCTCCGGACCTAAAAAACGCAAAGCCAAATCAGGAGAGGAAGTTGAAATACTCATCGATCGCGCTGCCGTCAACTCGACCGACGAGGACCTAACGTTTCGAATCTCTGATTCAATCCAAACCGCGTTTTTTGAAGGCCATGGCGACTGCCACGTATACATCGAAGGAAAACAGAGGCTGCACTTCTCCGATCGATTTGAACTGGATGGAATGACGTTCACAGAGCCTTCCGTAAATTTTTTTAGTTTCAATAACCCATTTGGCGCTTGTCAGACTTGTGAAGGTTTTGGAAAAATCCTCGGCATCGATGAGGACCTCGTTATCCCCGACAAGAGTCTTTCCCTCTACGAAGGTGCCGTTGCCTGCTGGCGGACGGAGACCATGAACGAATGGCAGAAACCGTGGCTCAAGGCAGGAATCAAATACGATTTTCCTATTCATCGGGCATACAATGAACTGACTCGAGCTGAACGGGAATTGCTCTGGAACGGAAACAAAGATCTGGAGGGCATCAACAATTTTTTCAAATACCTCGAATCCAAAATTCACAAAATCCAATATCGCGTTTTACTCTCTCGTTATCGGGGACGTACCACCTGCCCTGATTGCAGGGGAACACGTCTTCGCAAGGATGCTTCCTATGTCAAAATTGCTAACACTTCCATTACTGACCTGGTGCTTTTGCCTATCGAGGAAGCACTGGCTTTCTTTCATACCCTTCACTTTGATGCGTACGACAAAAAAGTCGCCGACCGCCTGCTAACGGAAATTACATACAGACTTGAATACATGGAAAGAGTCGGTTTGGGATACCTCACTTTGAACCGGCTGACAAACACGCTTTCCGGTGGAGAATTTCAACGCATCAAACTGGCGACTGCGCTGGGCAGTGCGTTGGTTGGATCCATGTATATTCTGGATGAACCAAGTATCGGACTTCACCCCAAGGATACTGCCCGGATGGTTGAGGTCCTGAAATCATTGCGCGACCTTGGAAATACGGTAATCGTGGTAGAGCATGAGGAAGAGATCATGCGAGCCGCCGACGAGATCATTGACATTGGTCCGGATGCGGGCTCCCACGGTGGCTTGCTGGTATTTCAGGGACCCATTTCCGATATCACCACCAAAACGGCGACACATACAGCCGATTACCTGAGTGGAAAAGAGAAAATTGCCGTGCCCCTTACACGTAGAAAATGGAAGGACGCCATCACCATGAGTGGCGCGCGGGAGAACAACCTCAAGAATCTAAAGGTGAAGTTTCCCCTCGGGGTATTAACCGTAATCACGGGCATCAGTGGATCAGGCAAATCCACCCTGGTAAAAAAAATATTGTATCCTGCCCTTGGGCGCATCAATGGATCCGTGGCAGAAAGCCCGGGCAAATACGACCGCATGGAGGGGGATTTGACCAAGATCACCCAAGTGGAATACGTCGACCAGAATCCAATCGGGAAATCTTCGCGATCAAACCCGATCAGTTATGTGAAAGCCTATGATGCTATCCGGCAACTCTACGCGGATCAGCCATTGGGGAAACAACGTGGCTACAAGCCGTCTCACTTTTCTTTCAATGTGGATGGGGGACGATGCGAAAATTGCGAAGGCGAAGGAGAAATAAAGGTGGAAATGCAGTTTATGGCCGACATCTTCCTCAAATGCGAAGTCTGCAAGGGCAAACGCTTCAAGCAGGAGGTGCTGGAAGTTGAATACAATGGCAAGACCATCTCCGATATCCTGGACATGACTGTGGAGGAGGCGCAGGATTTCTTTGCCGACAAGAAACCCATCCTAGAGAAAATTCAACCGCTAAATCACGTTGGTCTCGGGTATGTGAAACTGGGACAGTCATCAAATTCGCTCAGCGGTGGCGAAGCCCAGAGGGTAAAACTGGCCTCCTTCCTTGGCAAGAATTCACCCGAAGGAAATATTCTCTTCATTTTTGATGAGCCTACTACTGGACTACACTTTCATGATATCTCGAAACTCCTGAAGGCCATTAACGCCCTTGTCGACGAGGGACATACTGTCATTATCATCGAGCACAATCTCGAAGTCATTAAATGCGCCGATTGGATCATTGACCTTGGGCCAGAAGGCGGAGAAAAAAAAGGAGGCCACATTGTATTCGAAGGAACTCCTGAGGATATGGTGAAGAAGGGAAAGGGGTATACGTCTGAGTATCTTAGGAAGAAAATTTCGTCAAGGAATGGTTAACCAATAAGATATCACAAACCACATGGACGGGAGAATCTCCTTTTCCTGGAGTCTACGCGGATACAGGTTCCCTCAGTGCCCTTCTTAGAATTTTCCCCACGTTGGTTTTGGGCAACTCTTTGATGAATTCGATGTATTTCGGCCGCTTGTATCCCGTAAAGTTTTCCTTACAAAACTCCTTGAGTTCTTCCTCTGTTAGCGATTCATCCCGCTTCACGACGCAAATTTTTACTGCTTCACCACAGGTCGGGTCTTTCACGCCAATGGCAGCAACTTCGAGTACTTTAGGATGGGTTGCAACAACGCCTTCAATTTCGTTGGGGTAAACATTGAACCCGGAGACTAAGATCATGTCTTTCTTTCGATCCACAATGCGGATATAGCCATCCGGCTCCATCACCGCCACATCGCCCGTTTTAAACCAACCACCGGGATGGAAAACATTTGAATTGTCCTTTTGCCAATACCCTTTGAAGACCTGTGGACCACGGGCGCAAAGTTCTCCTGGCTCCCCGCCTGGCACCACGTTGCCTTCATCGTCCATCATTTGAATTTCTGTGCTGGGAATAGGTACACCGATGCTTCCCATTCTTTCCTTGCCGCTGATCTGAAAAGTAAGCACCGGCGAGGTCTCGCTCAATCCATATCCTTCACCAATGCTAATGCCCGTTTTATCAAACCAACGTTTAAAGACAATCTCCTGTAAAGCCATTCCGCCTGCGTTGCAGCCTTTCATTGCTGAAAAATTGATATCCGAAAATGTCGGGTGGTTGAGCAGGGCATTGTAGAGTGTATTTACTCCAATTATGGTATGAAATGGTTTTCTGAGGATCTTGATGAATGCGGCGAAGTCTCTTGGATTTGTAATCAATAAGTTTTTCAGTCCTGTGTTAAAAAAAACAAAGCACGTTGTGAGCGCATAGATGTGGTACATGGGAAGTGGTATTACCGCCACATCACCAGGCTCCAGGGCGCCCTTTTGCAATTTTTTTAGAATGGGCATCACCTGCCAAATGTTTGAAAGGACATTCCCATGCGTGAGTTCAGCTCCTTTGGAAAGACCGGTTGTGCCACCGGTATATTGCAGGAATGCGGTATCCTCCTTCTTCCTGGAAACTGTCTTAAAGTCTTTATTGCTTCCCTTCGAAAGGGCAACCAAAAAAGGAATGGCTGAAGGCAAATGATAGTCTGGAACCATCTTCTTCACCTTCTTTACCATAAAGTTGACAATATGTTTCTTGAGTCCGCCCATCAAGTCACCCACTTCCGTGATGATTATTGTTTTGATGAGAGTCTGGTCAATGATTTTCTCGAGGTTGTTCGCAAAATTGGCGAGGATAACGATGGCAATAGCCCCACTGTCTTTAAACTGATGTTGCATTTCCCGGGGGGTGTACAAGGGATTTGTATTGACGAGAATGAGGCCGGCCTTCAATGCGCCCAACATAGCTACAGGAAATTGAAGTATGTTGGGCATTTGGATAGCGATCCGGTCGCCGGGTTTCAGTTGACAATCGTTTTGAAGAAATGATGCAAATTGAGTCGCCAACAAATCAAGGTCTGAGTAACTAATGGTTTTATCCATGTTCTCGAGAGCAGGGAGGTTCGCAAATCTGCGGCACGCATCTTCACACATATCAGCCAGCGAGTCAAATGGCACAGCAGAAATCTCCACGGGCATGAAGTCAGGATAGTGTTGGATCCAGGGGCGTGAATTCATCTTTCAAGCGTTTGAAACGAAATTAAGGTATTTTACGATGCTCAATTCAATTTTTTACCACTTGTTTAAGGGTCACACCGGTGATTCTTGCGAATTCAATACCGTTATGGCATTCGTGGAAAAAAATAGTTTTAAGCCGTTCCAAAAAGGTAAATTGTAGACAAGTGTGGTTTGAACATTCTTTAACAACAAGCACCTGATCTTATGAAACAGTTTATGCCATGGCTGGCACTGATAACCTTACTGGCCACTCAATGTACTCCTCCCGCTGAGAAAAAAAATGAGGGGCTTAAATTTTCCATTTCATTCACTCAGGAAATGAGTGATCAGGCTCAGGACGGACGGCTTATGCTACTTCTTGCCAATAACGACAAAACCGAGCCCCGAAATCAAATCAACTTCGGATTAAATACACAACTCGCTTTCGGCATCGATGTGGAGGGCATGAAACCAGGGCAAGAAATAATCATCGATGCCTCCGCCTTTGGTTTTCCCGTGAAGAGTCTCAAAGACGTTCCTGCGGGCGACTATTTTGTCCAGGCGTTGATCAATCGGTATGAAACTTTCAGCCTGAAAAGCGGCAAGACTGTTAAACTTCCACCTGACCAGGGTGAAGGGCAGCACTGGAGTTCGAAGCCAGGAAATTTCTACAACCGACCCTTCAAAGTGACCATTGATCCCACCAAAGGTGAGGCTATCAAGGTGGTGATGGATCAGAAAATCCCACCTATCAAAGAACCCGAGGACACCAAATATGTCAAACACCTCAAGATTGAAAGCAAAATGCTTTCTGAATTCTGGGGTAAGCCGACCTACCTGGGTGCACATGTGTTGCTTCCGGAAGGATTTGATCAACATCCCAATGCCCATTATCCATTAATGATCTATCATGGACACTTTCCATCCGACTTCGGCGGTTTCAGTACTGAACCTCCTGACCCCAACATGGATACGACAGATTACAGTGAGCGGTTCAGCATTTATGGTTACAACAAATTTCAGAGGCTGGAAGCCTACAACTTTTACAAGCAATGGATCAGCAAAAATTTTCCCCGTTTCATTGTGGTAGAAATCCAGCATGCTAATCCTTATTACGACGACTCCTATGCAGTAAACTCCGCTAATCTTGGCCCTTATGGTGACGCAATCATGTTTGAGTTGTTACCGGAGATTGAAAAAAAGTACCGCGGAATCGGACAAGGTTGGGCACGCTTTACTTACGGTGGATCAACTGGTGGCTGGGAGGCCCTGGCAGTTCAGATGTTTTACCCTGACGAATTCAATGGCTGTTTTGCTGCCTGCCCGGACCCCATCGACTTCCGCTCATTCTGCCTGGTGGATATTTACAAAGACAAGAATGCATTCTGGTATGAAAGCAATTTTAAGAAACTTGCCCGACCATCGCACCGCAATTACCTCGGCCAGATCCAGTCAACCATGGAAGAGAATAACCACTATGAATTAGTACTCGGTACACACAGCCGGTCTGGTGAACAATGGGATATCTGGGAGGCTGTATATTCCCCTCAAGGCGAGGATGGTTATCCAAAACGAATCTTCAACAAAGAGACGGGAGAGATCGACGAGAGTGTTGCCGACTATTGGAAAGAGAACTACGACCTTCGCTATATCCTTGAACGGGATTGGAAGACACTGGGGCCAAAACTCGCAGGCAAGATCCATATCTATTGCGGTGACATGGACAATTACTACCTCAACAACGCCGTGTACCTGATGGAGAATTTTCTGAAGACAACGAAGACTCCGTTCTACAAAGGGGAAGTGGGTTACGGCGATCGGGCGGAACATTGCTGGAATGGCGATCAGATCAACCCGAATTACATATCAAGACTTCGGTACAATACGATGTACTTACCAAAGATCCTGAAGCGCATCCAGGAGAGTGCACCCAAAGGCGCCGATACCCGAAGCTGGCGATACTAGATCATTCATACGTCGCGCATTTCGTACTTTGCTAAACCTTAGCTCCATTGCGTCCAGATTTTCCAACGCAACGCGCACTAAAGACCTTGCAACGTGAATAGATCTCTTGATCTCCTGATTGTCGGCGCTGGCCCCATTGGTCTTGCCTGTGCCATCGAGGCAAAAAAGGCCGGACTTTCCTATGTCACTATTGAAAAGGGGTGCCTGGTGAATTCCATCTATCACTATCCAGCGAATATGACCTTCTTTTCCACGTCCGAATTGCTGGAGATCGGTGGTGTCCCCTTTATTTCTCACAGTCCAAAACCCAACCGCCTGGAAGCGTTGGAATATTACCGGAGGGTATGCACTTCATGGGGCCTATCTGTCAGGTTATATGAAGAGGTGCAGTCAGTTAGTAAGATGAGCAAGGGGTTCAGGGTTGTTACAACAAATGGCGAATACTATCCCGGGGCTGTTGTCATCGCTCTTGGTTTCTACGATCTGCCCTATCTCCTGAATGTGCCCGGAGAAGACCTGCCTAAGGTTAAACATTATTACGATGAGCCTCATCCTTATTTCCGCCAGAAGATTGTCGTGGTGGGCGCTGCCAACTCTGCTGTAGATGTTGCCCTTGAAACCTGGCGCAAGGGCGCTGAGGTCACCATGGTCATTCGCGAAGGCACTATTCGCGACAGTGTTAAATACTGGGTCAAGCCAGACATTGAAAACCGGATCAAAGAAGGATCAATCAGGGCTTATTTCAACTCTGCTGTTAACAAAATTACTAAAGATGCGGTAGAGATCTTAACGCCTGAGGGAGAAAGGACAATTGAAAATGACTTTGTTCTGGCAATGACCGGCTATCAACCTCCCTTTGATTTCATGGAGTCATGCGGAATTACCTTTCAGGACGATATTGCACATACACCCGTGTACAATCCTCACACCATGGAATCCAATGTTAGTGACCTGTACCTTGCAGGTGTTGTCTGTGGAGGATTGAAGACCAACAAGTGGTTCATAGAGAACTCGAGGATACATGCATCCACTATTATCAACCACCTTGGTTCCAAATTGGCCACTTAAAAACTTCGGCAGCCTCATACGATTTGCATACAGACGACGCTCATCTTTTTTACTACATTCGCAATCATGCGAGTTAGAAGACTGTACTCTATTCTTCTTATTTCTCTCCTTCTCCTGAATTTTGGGGGATTATTCCTGTACTTTCCGTTGCAGCTATTTCGAATTCACAGGGAGATGAGGATTGCGTTGAGAAATTTGCCTGATAGTCAATTAGAAGTTCTTAGATTTTCAAAAGTGAATTTCTCCAAAGCCAGGATCGACGATGATGAGGTCGTACTGAATGGAAATATGTATGATATTGCCAGGATAAGTCTAAAAAAAGATTCTGTTCTCGTCTTTGCCCTTCATGACAAGGCGGAAGATAACTTGCTGGACTTTCTGGATGAGATCATCAAACGCCCCCTGCGCGAAAAGGAATTGCCCCCTGAGCAGATATACAAATTCATAACACTCTCATTTTTGGGATCAAATCAGGAAGAATTCAATGGTTCATTTAGTATAGTCAACTCCGCATCAAATACTTTATACCTGGTTCCTGGCAGTCTTTTTTTCCAGGCAATCGCGAGTCCACCCCCCCGGACGAAATCATAGTAATTAATTCCAATTGAATTTAACGGAAAGCCACACCGGCTTATCGTTCATTGGCGATTCTACAACCGGTTCGCAAAATTGATATTTTCATTGTAAAGCATATTAATTCATCATGAAATGACCAGGCCATTTATCATAATTATTTTGATGTCCGTCGGAACCATTGGGTTTTCCCAGAATGTGCTGACTGGCAACATTGTTAACGCAACTGACAGCAAACCCATTTCTTCCGTTAATGTATACATCGCAGATCTTAAGATCGGCGCGGCGACGGACGAAGAGGGTAACTATACCCTTTCCAATATTCCCACAGGAACTTATGTAGTAGAGGCTCGACGCGTGGGCTTCAACATTCGAACCGAAAAGGTCAAGATTGAAGGAACTGTAAAGCAGGATTTTAACCTTTCTGAATCTTCGAGCATACTTCAGGAAGTTGTTGTTACAGGCAATTCAATCAGTTCGGAATTCCAAAGTACACCTGCGCCGATCGCTGAAGTTTCCAATTCTTATCTCCAACAGAACGCATCCACCAACATCATAGATGCACTATCCAGAGTACCCGGTGTATCAGGAATTACAGATGGACAAAGTATTTCCAAACCGGTTATTCGAGGCCTGGGTTATAACAGGGTAGTAACGGTCAATGATGGAGTCCGTCAGGAAGGCCAGCAATGGGGTGATGAGTTTGGTATTGAGGTGGATCCAAACTCTGTAGATCGTGTCGAGATACTGAAGGGCCCCGCCTCTTTGGTTTACGGTTCTGATGCCATTTCAGGTGTCATCAATCTGATCCCCGAGAAGACTCTACCCGAGGGTCAGACCAAGGGAGACATCAATTTGGGCTATCAAAGTAACAATGGACTCTACAATACAATGGTTCACGCTGCCGGCAACAGTAAGGGTATAGCCTGGAGCGGTCGTATAAGCAATATCATGTCGCATGCCTATCAAAATAAATATGACGGGCTTGTGGCCAATTCGCAGTTCAGCAATTTTGCTTACGATGGTACCATTGGCGTTCATCGCAAATGGGGATTCTCCCAAATACACTATAGTTACTTTAATATGAAGACTGGCATAGTTGAAGGCGCCCGCGACAGCCTGACAGGATCCTTCACCAAACAAGCCCTTGTAAATGGCGAGCCCGGCGAGGTCATCGCCACCCACGACGACCTTACCTCCTACAAACCCTATCTGATCAATCAGAATGTAAGACATTATAAGCTGGTATGGGACAACAGCGTGGCCGTTGGACAAGGCAGAATGATTGCGCGATTCGCATGGCAACAAAACAGAAGGCAGGAATACAATGATATTACCATTCCCAACACGGCCAATATTTACTACTTGCTCAATACAATTAATTATGATCTTCGGTATGTTACACCTGAAAAGAACAACGGGACCTTGACTGTGGGCATTAATGGCATGCATCAGAATTCCACAAATCTGGGCACATTGCTGCTCATTCCTGAGTACACGTTATTTGATATTGGGGGATTTGCAATCGCAAACAAGAAGGTAGGTAAACTCAATGTAAGTGCCGGTCTGCGATATGACATCCGTCAATTCAAAGGTCATGATTCTTATGTCGATTCCTCCGGGAATGTACTGCCTCCGAGCAACCCTGATGCTTTTCACCGATTCACGGCCTATACTTCGAATTTTAGTGCCTGGTCGGGTAGTCTTGGAGCCACTTATCAATTAACAAGCAAATTCTATTTAAAGGCCAATGTAGCAAGAGGCTTCAGGGCTCCGAACGTTGCAGAGACAGGGTCAAATGGCATACATGATGGAACAGTGATTTATGAAATCGGCAACCCGGCCCTGCGGCCAGAATATAGTGTTCAATTCGATTTGGCCCCTGGCTACCGCTCTAAAGATGTAACCGCTGAAATTGATCTTTTCAGCAATCAAATTGATAACTACATCTACACCGTTCAGTTACATAGCACCAATGGAGGTGATTCTGTAAGAAACGACATCGCCGGCTTTCCAAATGCCCCAGTCTTCAAATATGTACAAAGCAACGCCCTTCTTACCGGGGGAGAAGCAACACTGGAGATTCATCCGTCCTCACTTCCCTGGCTTAATTTTTATACAGGGTACAGCATAGTCAACGCGCAGCTGACACAGCATCCTGATTCAACCAAATACCTTCCGTTCATTCCGCCTGCCAGATTGCGTTCCGAAATAACCATAAACTTCAAGAAAGTAGGCAATGCGATAAACAATATGTATTTGAGGTTCGGCGTGTTTCACAGTTTCGAGCAGGCCAAAGTTTATCAACAAACCAGCGTCTATTATGCCCTTCCTCCTGAAGAAGGTCAGGCAAGTAAATCACCCACTGACGCCTATACCTTGTTGAAAATCGGACTGGGTGGCGACGTAATGTCCAAGGGACAAAAGCTCCTCAGTGTGTATGTTTCCGTCGATAACCTCACCGACGTCGGGTATAAAGATTACATGAGTCGCTTTAAGTACTATCCAGTAAGCTTTGCGTCCAATCCTTATCGCGTAGGGGTGTATAACATGGGCAGAAATATTAGTTTCAAGGTCATCATCCCGCTTGATTTTTCGAAAAAATAAGGGCTTGCCCTTGTTGTTCATTCAAAAACAAAAGCCCCGCCAGAAAATGTTCTGACGGGGCTTCTATCAAGGCGAAGATTCTTATTTGGCTAACCGAACGTTGACCGCATTTAATCCTTTCTTTCCTTCCTTCAGTTCAAAGGTGACCGCATCATTTTCTTTGAGTGTGTCAACCAGAAGCCCCGAGATGTGAACAAAGTATTCTGTTCCCGTTGCTGTTTCCTTGATAAAGCCAAACCCTTTGGCGTCATTAAAGAATTTTACTATTCCTTCTTTCATTGTGTTGATTAAATAAATATTTGTCCAAAGGTATGGAATAAATTTAATGTCCTCTAAACATGGTGAGTGTAGCCCCATAGGGTAACCCTTTTTGTAACCGGCTAAAGTACTGTAAGGCCTGATCTGGCCATCGCTCCAAATGACAATAGCTCGTCTCTTTCGAAACTTGAGCTTCTACTGCATTTATGGATTACTCGTGAAAGATTAGTGTGCTTCAAGCCAATTCTTTCCAATGCCCACCTCAACCTCCATGGGTACATCCAGGATGACGGCACACTTCATTAGTTCGATAACCTTGGGCTTCACTATATCCTGTTCCTCGCGATGAAGATCGAACACCAATTCGTCGTGCACCTGAAGGATCATTCTTGATTTGAGTTTCTCTTTCTCCAGCCAGCGGTGAATGTTCACCATCGCAATCTTGATGATGTCAGCTGCACTACCCTGGATGGGGGCATTGATGGCGTTACGCTCTGCAAAACCCCTGGTGGTGATATTGCGGGAATTGATGTCGCGGAGGTAACGCCTTCGCCCGAGGATGGTTTCCACATATTCTTTTTCCCTGGCCTCATTGATGGCATCATCCATGTAACGCTTGATGGCGGAAAATTCTTTGAAGTAGGATTCAATAATCTCGGCAGCTTCAGTACGCGAAATATTGAGGTTTTGCGAAAGTCCAAAGGCAGTGCTGCCATACAATATTCCAAAATTCACTTCCTTCGCCTTTCGCCTCATATCCGGCGTAACCTTGTTGATTTCCACTTTGAATACTTTGGCCGCCGTGGTTGTGTGGATATCCCGCTTATTCCGGAACGCCTCTATCATGATGGCATCTTTGGCAAAAGAAGCGGCAATGCGCAATTCAATCTGTGAGTAGTCGGCAGACATGAACAAAAAATTCTTGTCGCGGGGTACAAAGGCGCTGCGTATCTGTCTTCCTTTCTCCGTTCGAATCGGAATATTCTGTAGGTTGGGATTATTGGAGCTCAACCTTCCTGTCGCTGCCACCGCCTGACGAAAATCAGAGTGGATGCGGCCGTCGGTCCTGCTCATCATCTTGGGCAACGCATCGACATAGGTTGAGCGCAACTTTTCGTATTCGCGGTACTCCAATATCTTCCTGGCGATCTCGTGCTCACCGGCCAGTTTTTGTAAGATATCCTCCCCTGTAGCATACTGACCCGTCTTTGTCTTCTTGGTTTTCTCCATCAATTTCATCCTGTCAAACAAAATTTCGCCAAGCTGCTTGGGTGATCCGATATTGAATTCTGTTCCCGCCAATTTGAATATTTCCGACTGTGCTTTTTCTATATCGGTTCTAAGCGAATCCGACATTTTCTTTAATACGCCTTCATCAACCCTTACCCCTTCAAATTCCATAGCGGCCAGTGCGGTAAGCAAGGGCATCTCCACGTCACGCATGAGCAACGAATGACGTCGTTGCTCCAATTCCATCGATAGTTTTTGTTTGAGCTGAAGTATCTGGTCAACACGTTCACACAGTCGGTTAATTTCTGATCCAGACTCTTGCAACTGGTATCCCAGGAATTGGCTGCACAGGATGGAAAGATCATGCGATGATTCCGGCTCAATGAGATAATGAGCAAGCATGGTGTCAAACAAAGGTCCTCTAACATCCACACCGTATTTCTTTAACACCAGTGCCGAACTTTTTAAGTTGTGACCCGCCTTCTTAATTCCGGAGTCTTCCAGGACCAGTTTAAACTCATTAACTTCCTTTCCTCCTTTGGTAACAGGAATATGCCAGGATTCACCTGCTGCAAACGAAAACGTCAGGTGAGTCAGCTCAAAATCAAAATTCTCCCCTTCATCAACGGATGCCTCAAGTGCAAACTCCCTTTGTGCAAGAAGCTTCTCCGCCAGTTCCTTGCGCTGAGCCGATGTTTCAATCAAAGTATACTGAACCTTATCCAGGCTCAGATTCTTCTTCTCACTTTCTGATTCTGCAACTTCTCGTCCCGCACCACCGAACATGGAAAGCTGTGACCCTGACGACGAGACTTGTTGCAAAGCGGCGACCGGGGAGGTCCCGGAAGGCGATGCAGCCAAGCTGAATATTCGTGGCATCATGGTCTTGAATTCAAGATCTTCCAGGATGGGCTTCAGCTTCTCGGCATCCGGACCGGTATACCTAAGGTTCTCTTCATTAAACTCCAGGGGAACATCGAGGATAATGGTGGCCAGTTTTTTTGAGAGCAATGCCTGCTCCCCAAATTCTTCTACGCGTTCCTTGAGTTTTCCCTTCAGTTCGTCGTTATGTGCAATAACATTCTCGATTGTGCCGTATTTTTTGATCAGGTCGGCTGCCGTCTTCGGGCCTACACCCGGAATGCCCGGGATGTTGTCGGAGGTATCTCCCTGCAGACCAAGAATCTCGACTACCTGCGAAACATTTTCAATGTCCCACTTCTCACAGACTTCTTTGATTCCCATAATGTCAACCGAATTACCCATGTAGGCGGGTTTGTATAGAAAGACCTTGTCCGTGACGAGCTGCCCAAAGTCCTTGTCGGGTGTCATCATATACACTTCAAATCCTTTTTCAGCTGCCTGACCCGCAAGGGTACCGATTACATCATCAGCTTCATAACCGTCCACTTCAAGAATGGGTATGTTGAAGCCCCGGATGATCTCCTTGCACTTGGGGACGCCTGAACGAATATCTTCCGGTGTCTCTTGCCTGTGGGCCTTGTATTCTTTGAAGATAGCATCACGAAATGTCTTTGCGGGTGTATCGAATGCAACCCCAATATGCGTAGGTTTTTGCTTGGTGATGACCTCGAGGAGAGTATTGGTAAACCCGAATGGAACAGACGTATTTGTGCCTTTTGAATTGATACGGGGATTTTTGGTGAAGGCGAAATGCGCCCTGTAGATAAGGGCATACGCATCAAGGAGGAAGAGTTTCTTGGCCATGGAGGACATGCAGGCTTGCTTTTAGAAATTCAAGTGACTAAAATTAACATTATCATTCCGAAGAACAGGCATGAATTCCAGCCCGCTTGACAAATTCTATCACTGGCAAAAAACAACGCCTCATCTTCTGTTCTTGCGGCAGCCCCTGCATGGCAAATGGCATGAATATTCATTTGAGCGGGCTGGAAAAGAAATTAGAACCATTGCTGCTGCACTGATATCTTTCAATCTCCCCCCCGGGAGCAACATCGCCATCTTATCCAAAAATTGTGCGC
Source organism: Cytophagales bacterium (assembly GCA_025358885.1). Classification (GTDB taxonomy): domain Bacteria; phylum Bacteroidota; class Bacteroidia; order Cytophagales; family Cyclobacteriaceae; genus ELB16-189. The sequence continues at coordinate 83,096 of JANYHW010000132.1, forward strand.
ATTGGTTGATGGCAGATCTTGCCATTTGGATGGCTGGACATGTGAGTGTCCCTTTGTATCCTAACCTGACCGGAGCTTCCATACGCCAAATTCTTGATCACAGCGAAGCAAAGGCAATATTCCTGGGCAAACTTGATGATTTTGAAAGTCAACGTTCAGGAATCCCGGATTCGATGCCTGTCATCAGTTTTGACTTGTATGGTCCTGAAGTTGGTGTTTCGTGGAAAACACTGCTCGGGAAGCATTCGCCAATAGAGGGTGAAGTCAAGCTAAAGACCGATAAGCTTATCACCATCATGTACACCTCTGGCACAACAGGAATGCCGAAAGGGGTTATGTTCAATTTTCAACAATTAATGTGGACGGCCCATGCAGCCATACACTCCTTGCAGGGAGAGTTGGGCTTCCCACTCCATCCAAAACTATTTTCCTATTTACCTCTCTGCCATATCGCTGAACGGATGATTACGGAATTCGTAGGCGTCACCCTGGGTGCGACCATTACTTTCGCGGACTCTCTTGAAACTTTTGCCAAAAATCTTTCTGATACACAGCCTCACTTATTCTTTGGAGTACCCCGGATCTACGCAAAGTTTCAGGAAAAGATTCTGGAAAAATTGCCTTCCGGGAGACTTCATCTGTTTCTAAAAATTCCACTGTTAAACTCTCTTCTGAAAATTCAACTTAAGAAGAAGTTGGGTCTCGCCAAGGCTAAAGTTGTCGGAGTCGGAGCGGCGCCGGTGCCAGCGGCGCTGGTGCAATGGTTTCGATCACTCGGAATTAATGTCCGCGATGTTTACGGAATGACCGAAAATGCAGGGTTTTGCACATTCAATCTTCGTGAAGTGAAAATCGGCAGCGTGGGCCAACCTTGGCCTGGAGTTGAGGTGAAACTCAGTAAGGAGGGTGAAATACTTGCCCGTCATCCGGGTATCATGATGGGTTACTATAAGGAGCCCGGCATGACCAGGGAAATGTTTGATCCCGCTGGTTTTCTTAAATCAGGAGACGTTGGTGAACTTGATCAACAGGAATATCTCACCATTACCGGGAGGATCAAAGACAACTTTAAGACAGACAAAGGAAAGTATGTCGCGCCCGGACCTATCGAAATGCGCATGTTGTCCAACCCGGATATCGACCAGATTTGTGTTGTGGGCATGGGAATTCCACAGCCCCTTGCGCTGGTGGTTCTCTCCCTGGCAGGAAAGAAAAAATCATCGCAAGAAATAATTAAAAGCCTTGGTGCGACACTACAGGAAGTAAATCGATTACTTGAATCCTATGAAAAACTTGAAACGGCTGTAATAATGAAATCCGACTGGTCTATCGCAAATGGAATGCTGACCCCTACTTTAAAAGTGAAGAGAAATGAAGTGGAAAAAATTCATCTCCAAAAATATCCTTTATGGTTCCATGAGAAGGGGCTGGTGGTTTGGGAGAAATAGTGATTCAGCTGGCGCTGCAAATCTTTTCCGTGTTCATTCATCTAGGTAATTTACTTAGGAATCTTATTGATTTCAGTGAGCTTGTTTCAGAAAATGTTGCACACAAATAATTGTTGCAATACGATTAAACCTCACTGAATAGACTACATCTAATTCTCAATTCACCCTTGGTGTAAATCAATCATCGACAAGTATCCCCCTTGTAGCGGTAATGTATTGGCCAATGGTGACATATGCCGCTGAAGGAATATTAACTTCTGTTGTGTGACCATAACAATAGGGTTAAGTCAAAACATTTTGAAGACACATTGATGAAATCAAATCCGATACTCGCATTCCTGGCACTGATTGCATTGACCGCATGCCAGAAGCCAAATGAGACCAAAGAACTCATCAAGGAACTGAACCTCGGCACTTCAAAGTCGTTACTGGAGAATGCAGCTGCCCAAGACATACTTATAACAGATATTGACCAGGTCTCCGTTTCTTCTTCAACGATTGTTCACTTCGAAGATCAAAGTTCTGCGTTACTCAATAATGCCTATCTGCTGAGAATTGAAAAAGATCCCGGTGAATGGCAGTCAAGATTTTACTTTGTTGATGGCACGGTCACTGCGTGTCCTATGCTGTGTCAGCTGAAAATGGACAGCACGATGATCGCCCTCGATCCATTCCATCAGTCTCCACTTAGCGCCCTGGCTACAGTGTCAACACCAGTGAAAGGCCGATTCAAAGTTGTGGTGCCTGGGAAAGGATCGTCTGGTGTGACAATTTCCAATCTGTTTGACAATTTCGGCACAAGCCATAGACTGGCAATTCTTGGACTGTATGCCAACTATACAAATCATGTGAATTTTATCTTCACGGATCAATTTGGTCGTCCGCGGGATTCAGTCACTATAAATATTAGAACTGCTGCGCTGCCTATTTCACCTGCGATCTCGATAACAAAAAGAAGTGATTTTAGCGACCAGGGGCTA
>JANYHW010000136.1 GCA_025358885.1 Cytophagales bacterium
ACGCCGGTTTTTCACGACAGCGTCTACTCTGGTCAGCGGTCTATCCATAAGGACCTCACTTCAGAAAACCACCTTCCTTCCATCGCCCAATATGTGAGAAAAGTCCTTATGGTGAGCGACAATGATGCCTCTAATGCCTTGTACGAATTCATGGGTCAGCGTGCGGCGAATGATCAACTTCGGAAGAAGGGATACAACATCCGCATCCTTCATCGTCTCAGCCGATCTGCCACAGCAGAGCAGAACCGTCACACAGAAGCGCTGAGATTTGTTCGAAACGACACATTGATCTATCAGCAGGAAATGCTTGTTAACCCAGACTCCATTCGACCTAACCGGGTGGTACTAAAAGGAACCGGTTACATCGATCACGATACGTTGGTGCAAAGGCCATTTGATTTCAGCTATAAGAATTCCTTTCCCTTACAGGAGCAGCAGGAAATTTTGAAAGCGATCATTTTTCCTGAGACGCTGAACCCGCAGAAACGATTTGATCTGACCACTGACGACCGCCGATTCCTGCTTCAATACATGTCGCAGTTGCCTCGGGAAACCAATTACCCGCCATACCGGCAGGATACGGCCCTCTACGACGCTTCCGTCAAGTTCTTTATGTTCGCCGAAGATCACCGGCCGATCCCTGCCTCCATTCGCATCTTTAATAAGATTGGTGGTGCCTATGGCTACGTCATAGACAATGCCTACGTCGTTGACTTTGACACAGGCATTGAATTCATGCTCTCCGCCGTAATCAGTACAAACCGCGATGGCATTTTTAATGACGACAAGTATGATTACAAAACCATCGGGTACCCGTTCATGCGGGACCTTGGCCAGCTCATTTATCAGTATGAAATAAAACGGGTGCGGGAGCGAAAGCCCGATCTCAGCGAATTTAAGTTGAGTTACGACTACTAATGGACGACGAGGTTTGCACATGAGTAGAGTTTACACGAATTTTCGCCCTCAATTTTTACTATGCACAAGAGCAACGCCATCATCCTGACTGCAGGCTACCTGGATTCCAGCAATGGCAAGACCGCCCATGGACTCATCCGGGGAACAGACCGGTTCAACATTTTGGGTGTCATCGACCACAAACATCCGGGCAAGGATGCAGGAGAAGTGCTGGATGGAAAGAAACGCAACATCCCGGTGTTTGCCACCATCGCTGAGTTTGTCAAAAACAGTGCTGTGAAGGCCGACCATTGCATATTGGGTGTTGCAACAAAAGGTGGCGTTATCCCGGATTCTTTGCGGGTCATGCTGCGCGAAGCCCTTGAAAATAATCTGAACATCGTAAACGGTCTGCACGACTACGTTTCAGATCATCCGGACCTTTCAGAACTCGCGAAATCGAAAGGCCTCCAGCTTATCGATGTTCGCAAACCAAAAAAATTCAAGGACCTGCATTTCTGGTCAGGCAAGATCGCAAATGTGCATTGTCCCAAGATCGCTGTGCTTGGAACGGATTGTGCCATGGGTAAGCGAACCACTACCCGTTTTCTAACAGAAGCCATGCGAAAGGCTGGCTACAAAGCTGAGATGATCTATACGGGACAGACCGGTTGGATGCAGGGTGCCCAATATGGTTTCATCTTTGATTCAACGTTGAATGACTTTATCTCAGGTGAGATGGAACATGCCATTGTCCAGTGCTGGGAGGAAGCCAAGCCAGACATCATTTTTATAGAAGGGCAATCCTCTTTGCGAAACCCAAGCGGACCTGCAGGGGCGGAGTGGATTGTTTCCGCTGCAGCGAATGGAGTGGTATTGCAGCACAATCCGGCGAGGAAACAGTACAAAGACATGGAATACTACCCTGCCTACATACCCGATCCAAAAGACGAAATAGCGCTCATCAAGACCTATGGGGCACCTACAGTTGCCCTCACCATCAACACCGCCAAAATGAGTGAAAAGGAAGCCCGCGACTACGCAAGAAAATACCAGCAGTCACTGGGAATCCCAGCCATATTACCCCTGGAGGATGGGGTGGAGTCTTTGTTGCCAATCTTCAAAGACATGATAGACAAATCCATTGCACAGGTATAATTTCATCCATCATGCGGAATCAAATCTATATATTGGCCCTTGCAGTTTTGCTTTCATGTAAAGATTCAACCAAACCGCCACCTTTTATTTCTGGGTTTACACCAACTCAAGGCCGAGCAGGAACAACTGTCCTGATTGAAGGAGGTAATTTCAGTGAGATTGCCTCTCAGAATATCGTAACATTTGGGGCTGAGTTCACTCAAGCCGTCCAATCAACTTCTAAGAACCTTACTGTAATAGTTCCCGTTGGGGCCACATCCGGTAAATTAGCTTTAGACGTAAATGGCTCAAAAGCATTATCCAAATCTGAATTTACGATTCCACCCACCTTGAATATTTTAAGCTGCTCACCCTTGAGTGGAACATCCGGCTCGCTAATAACCATTTACGGAAATGGTTTCAATCCCAATGCCTCAGAAAATATTGTAAAATTTAATGGCGTTGTTGCGGTAGTGACACAGGCCACAAGCAGCTCATTGGAAGCAGTAGTTCCTGCCGATGCCCGGAAAGGCCCTATAAGCATTACCTCCTTTGGAAATGAAGCGACTTCTGTATTCTCATTTACAGTAATCAGACCTGTGATTATTACAAGTTTCTCACCAACTTCAGGTCCAATCGGGACTAGAATTACAATTAGGGGTTCAGGTTTTTCTTGGAGGAATGTGAGTTTTTACAGTCAGTACTATCAACAAATCCCACAGAAAGTTAATGGGGTAGTTATATCGATAACCGAGACCGAAATGGTTGTAGCACCTCCTTCCTATGCGGTAACTGGAACAATTACGGTTCAGAATGAATTTGGACTGGCTGAATCGGCTGAAAAGTTCACGGTTACGAGCACTTCATTATTTACAAATGGCAAAGACTTCCCTGGTCTCAGCTTCATAGCTGGGAGTCGAATTGGTCAAGCAAGCTTTTCAATAGGCAAGATGTTATATTTTGGATTGGGCTCATTTCGAGCCGACAATTCTGACGAACCGTCCGTGAAAGACTTTTGGTCATACAATACTGAAACTGATACTTGGATTCAATTGCCTGATTTTCCAGGAGGCGAAAGGGAGGGTTCAGCCTCATTTGTTATTAACGGAATGGGATACATAGTTGGTGGAAATAACTTAAACACTATTTACCATGATGTTTGGCAATTTGACCCAACTTACAATACTTGGGCCAAGAAGTCAGATTTTCCTGGGATCTACAGGGGTCCATTTTCATTTGTAATAAATAACATGGCATACTTGAGCCAGTTTGGTTATGAAGTTTGGCAATACAATCCATTGAATGATTTGTGGACCAGAAAGAATGATTTTGTTGGAGCCAGTAACCCAGCGGATAATGCAGCTGGTAGTGCGGCATCCTTTGCAATTAATAACACTGGCTACATTGTGACATATGTGACGTGCCATGGATCTTGTAGTTACATAAACATTTGGTCTTACGATTCTAATTCCGACCACTGGATCAATTTATGCAGATCAACAATCGATGTCGGTCGCGGTACTCTGGATTTCCATGGATTTTCACTTAAAGGAAAAGGTTATTTTACTGGCTCACTATACTGTTGGTTTCAGTATGACGCTGAGGCAAATGTTTTGATTCCAATTGAATCGCCATTGACTCAAATTCCATACCTCAACAATTTTACCAAAGACTATGGAGCATCTTATGGCACCACCAACTCAAATGCCTATGTCTGGTCTGGCATTGATAAATTTTGGATTTTTACTCCTCCAAACTAAGTGATAAATGAAGAGATCAGGCAGACAATGAAATATTACATAATCTAAATGAAAATAAAATCCATTAAAGTCTGGACCACTGACCTTGGAAACACCAAGCCTTACACCATCGCCTTCAAGACCATCGATGAGGTTCTCAACACGTTTGTGGAGATCACCCTTGACAATGGTACCACCGGCCTTGGAGCCGCCAACCCCAGCGAGTATGTGACCGGAGAGAACCTCGATCAGACCCAGGCGGCGCTTGTCGAAAAGAACCTTGACTTTCTTGTGGGCCGTGACATCCTGGAACTGAATCAACTCTTGTTCGAAATCTGGCAGAAGTTCCCCAAGACTCCTGCGGCCCGCGCGGCCCTGGACATTGCGCTTCATGATGTGTTTACCAAGTTTCTTGGAATCCCACTGGTGAAATACCTAGGTCAGAAGATAAAATTCATGGCCACGTCCAATACCATCGGCATCAAGAATGTGGAGGAGACCCTTAAAGAGGCGGAGGAATATGGAGAACGCGGGTTCAAAGCATTGAAAATCAAGATTGGCAAGAACCTGGAGGAAGACATCGAGCGGCTGGTGAAACTGCGCGAAAAGTTTGGCAAGAAATTCATGATCCGCATTGATGCCAACCAGGGCTACACCCCGGCGATGACGGTTGAATTCTACCAAAAGACCAAGCACCTCAGCATCGAACTCATAGAACAGCCTTTGCCCGCAAAGGCCGTGGCTGACATCAGAAAACTTCCTGATGAAATCCGGACTGTAATTGCTGCCGACGAGTCGCTCCTGACGCCCAAAGACGCACTTGAATTGGTAAAGCCGCCACGTGCCGTGGGTATTTTCAATATCAAGCTTATGAAATGCGGGGGAATCGGGCAGGGTCTGAAGATTGCCGACATCGGACTCCATGAGAATATTGACCTGTTCTGGGGGTGCAACGACGAGAGTATTGTGAGCATTACAGCGGCGTTGCATGTGGCATTTGCCTGCTCAAATACCAAGTACATAGACCTCGACGGCAGCCTCGACCTCGCCCGCGACATCGTGAAGGGCGGTTTCATCCTGAAAGATGGTGTCATGCAGTGCTCCGACAAACCCGGGCTGGGACTGGAGAGGATCTAAGCATCTCTTGGATACAACCACTTGATAATCAAAGGGTAGAGAGGGTACCTGTGCAATCTTTAGTGACAACCCTGCAAATCCTCATTTTTTTTGAATTCTCCACTTGGTAACTCCGGGTCAGTTCCTATCTTTGCAGTCCTTTTTGCGGCCAGAAACCCGCAAATCGACTTAAAAACAGCAAAATAGGTTCAACCATGCCTGGAATTATAGGACGTAAGATTGGGATGACAAGCATATATGGCCAAGACGGTCAGAATATCGCTTGCACAGTCATCGAGGCAGGGCCTTGCGTAGTCACTCAGATCAAGAATGAACAGACTGATGGTTACAATGCCCTGCAATTGTCCTTCGGAGAGAAGAAAGAAAAGAACACATCCAAGCCGCTGGTAGGTCACTTCAAGAAAGCTAGTACCACACCCAAGCGGGACGTGGTTGAGTTTCGTGACTTCGGCGCAGAGTTCAACGGTATTGCCGAACTCGGCAAAGAGGTCCGTATTCAGGATGTGTTTGCCGAAGGCGATTTTTTGGATGCCGTGGGTACCTCTAAGGGGCACGGTTT
>JANYHW010000145.1 GCA_025358885.1 Cytophagales bacterium
AAAGGCTTTCGTGAGCTGGACATACTTCTCGAAGTAAATTCTGGCTGAATCAAAGTTCTGCTTCAGTTGGGTGAATTGTTTGTCGGTACTCTCGTCGAAGTATAAATACAGGTCGTCCAGGCTGAGGAATCTGTCATTCACCCTGGCAAATTCCTTTACCGCTTTATCATAGAATATTACACTGCGTGTGAAATCCAGGTAAATAGGTGGAATCTTCTCAAGAAAAAGCTGGGCAGAATCGTACCCCGAAATTATTTTTTTGGAGACCAGGGGGAACTCAACATTGGGTTTTCCTTTTGCGTCAAATGTCTTGAAGATGGGAAAATAATATTCATTGTTGCGGGACACTTCATGGTCATCGACCAGTTGTTTTGATTTCAGGAACCTCAGTTTAGCTTGCTCGGCATTTGCCAGGGCGAAGTCGTATTGCGTCAGGGGATCGGCCGCTTTATAATTGGCCTCATAGACAAGTGCCAGCCGGAAGTTGGCGTTGGGGTGATCATTATCCTCCGCGAGGTATTCTTTAAGTGCGTTTTTCAATTCCCCATTGGTCATCCCTCCCATCAGCGGGAAAAGATCTTTGTACCGGACCTTCTGTCCATGCGAATCAGATCCGCTCAACAGCAGTCCCACCAACAACCACGGTGCAATCCACCTCTTCATATGCTCAGTATTTTGAGTTCTACCCGGCGGTTGACGGCGCGGTTTGTGTCACTGTCGTTGGGTACTTTCACTTGAGATTCACCATAACCTTTGGCAACGAACCGGTCGGGGTTCACTTTGTTCTGCAGAAGAAAATCCACCACACTCTTGGCCCGCTTCTGGGAGAGGAGCTGATTATACGTCTCCGACCCGATATCATCGGTGTGGGCGGCTACTTCCACCTTGAGCGTGGGATTTTCGTTCATGAGCTGAACCACCCGTTCCAATTCCTTGAAGGAAATTTCCGATAGTTTGTCGTTGTTGGATTCGAAGTTAATATCCCGCAAAGTGAGCTTGGCATCGCGTTCCAGCTTCAACAATTTTACATTGACCGGGGCTGATGTTCCGGCCGTCAAATCGATGACCGTTGAGCTGAAGGCGTAGCCCTGGTCGCTGGTGACTTCCATTTCGTAACGATCACCCGCGCGCAACGACACCATCTGGTTGCCGCCAACTTCAATTACTTCCTCACGACTTTTGTTTCGCAAAATGACTTTGGATTTGACCTTGCTGTTGTTCATCAAGTCCGCCACGTTCAATTCCACTTCCACCTTTTCCGGCTGCAGTTCAATGTACTTTTCAAAATTCCGGTAGATCACAAGTCCCTGCACATTGAAATCGAGGATCACACTCTTAAAATGGGTGGCACTCACAATGATTTCATATTCCTTGCCAACAGGCAAGTCGATCACCATCCGCCCGTCTTTGGGATTGCTATGCCCATCCTGCAGAAAGGTGTTTTGACCTTTTTCTTTTACTTTGACTTCAGCCGCCAAGGGTTCCAGTATTTCCTTGTCGCTTACATTCAATGCAAGTTGTACCGACCTGAAGAGTTGGACCGGCAATTCTATTTCCTGGTATTTTTTTACCTCGCGGAGATCAAGGGCGTGGGTAAATGATGAGTAACCATCCTTCCTGAACTCAATATTGAAACTGCTGCCCACCGGCAACACGATGGTGTACCTCCCGTCTACCGGGTTGTTGTCCAGTTGCATGACAATCTGGGAAGTGAGCGCGTCGGTTACAATAATATCCGCACCAATGCCGGCTTTGTTGTCCCGGTCGGTAATGAAACCTTGCACAATGTTGTTTCTGAATTGTCGAAGGGAGGGGGGAATAATCACCGAATAGATATCCGAATTATTGTAGGTGTAGTACATCAGATCTCCAGCAGCCGAAATGCATGGCAATTGATCGTCTTTGTCGGTATTCACATAGGCGAGCGAAACAGGTTGAGACCATTCTCCCAGCGCGTTTAGCTTCGACTGGTACATGTCGAAGCCTCCCTTGCCACCCAAACGGTTGGAGGAAAAAATCAGTGTCTTCCCATCGGCCATGATACGAGGGGCCTTTTCACATTCCTGGTTAATGGGCCACGGTAGTTTTTCAGGTTTGCCCCATTTCCCGTCTTTGTCTTTCATTGACTTATATATACTCAGGCAGAAGACCTGTTCTTTTTCCTTGCGAAGGGTTTTATCCTGGGGACCTTCCGTGTTTTGCCTGACAAAATATAAGGTGGTTCCATCGGCACTTACGGAAGGAAAGCCTTCATAGCCATCGGTATTGATGGGCGCACCAATGGGAACAGGATCGGCCCAACCCGTCTTGAGTCGCTGTGAATAATAGATATCATGGTTGCCATGGACGCCGAGGGAACGAAAGAAGAAGAGGATATTTCCATCAAAGCTCAGGCTGGGACCGCCGAACAAATCCATTGAATCAGCGGGAGGCGTGATCTTGTCCATGTACACCGGCTTTCCCCACTTGCCACCCTCCTGTCGCACCTCGAACAGTCCATATTTCCTTCCCGATTCACTTCTCTGGAATATTATGGTTTTTCCATCCGCCTGAATGGTGGGTGCATATTCTGTTACCACCGGCTCACTGATGGCCGGTTTCTTCGTGTTATTATAATACGCCATTGAATCGAATGGAGCCGGGGTCGTGACAGGCTGAACCTGAGCCATCACGGCGGTGGAAATACAGGCCAATAAGTTCAACAATAAATAACGCATACGCTTTTCAACAGGCATTATAATCCAATTAATACAAAGGCACCCCAAAAATAAGGAGCATCATACTTTTCTTTCATCGCCAGTTGGGCTTTTCTGAATGCTTCATTGCGTTCCAGGCCGCCCAGCCAGTGCGAATAAAACAAATTCATCAATTCCTGGGTAGCCACGTCATCCACCTGCCATAGGCTCATGAGAACAGAATTCGCCCCCGCCACCAAAAATGACCGCTGTAGCCCATACACTCCTTCCCCATTGCGAATTTCACCCAATCCGGTTTCACATGCCGATAAAACGACGAGGTCGGTCTTATCCAGGTTGAGATTCATCGCCTCGTATGCGGTGAGCACACCGTCTTCCTGACTCTTTCTTAGACTTCTCTCGACGCCGGCACCCGCCAGCAACACGCCTGATCGAAACAGGGGATTGCTCAGAAATTCGTTGGTTTCATTTTCATTGATATCGACATCACTGAGAAAGAAGCCGTGGGTGGCAATGTGAATTACTTCTGCTCCGTCAACTTTCTTCATGTTTTCTTCCGTGGCATCCAGTTTCTTAAAGATCTGAGATGCCCATTGTTTGGACGCGAGGATTTTTTCAACCTGGTCAACTTCTTTTTCTGTGGCGGGCAACATTGGGATTTGTTCCTCATCAAATCCATAGACGCGGGCCATACTCCTTTTTGCTGAAGACGACTGAACGTTAGGGAGGTCCATGTTGAAATCCGCAAAGCCAAAAATGGCGGCGCTCTTTGTATATGAAGTGGCCCTCCGTTCCTCCGGAAGTTCACGCGTGTTGCTCACCAGCCGAATGGTGAAGTCATCGATTACCCATCGGTTGGTAGACGCATTGTAGAGGGAATTGAAATTGACTTTGTTGAATACGCCATCGCAGCTCAGGTAAATGGTGCGAACGCCGGATAACTTTTCATTCAAGGGCTGCCAGTAGTAACGGTAAGAGGTCGTATCGCGCAAGTGGTATTTAATTGTATTGCGGTGAAATTTGAACAGTCGTGTTTCCAGTTGAATGCCTTTGGGCCATACCATGATTTCCGGACCCGGCGTGCCGGGACGCAGCATCAACGCAATGTAATACACAGAGTCGGAGACATACTTTTTACGGATGCGAACAATTTCAATGGCTGATTCCCCCTCGTGAAGACTCTTCTGGACCTCTTGCCACGTGGTTTCTTCTTTATCAAATTGGGATTTGAAGGCATCGGACTTTTGTGAAAGTAATTTTTCAAGATCATTGGCACGAGCCTCCAGGCCAGGCAAATCAACAGAGAGCCTGGCGCGCTCTTCCTGCGTATAGTTATAGTACCGCACCATTTGTTCTTTCAATGAAAGCCACTCCACGAAAATGGATTGAAGTTCTGCATCACCACTGCCCATAATCCGGGACCGCACTTTGTTGCTCGCGTTGAGCAATATCGCCTTCGTGGACAATTGAAGGTCATACAATTTCATTGACATCTCCGACCGGCTGGCAGGGTTCGCGTGCAAATATTGAACGCAGAAGTCCTGGTAGGAATCAAAGACCGGTTTGATTTTGGCATAGAAGGCGCCCTTCTCTTTTTCGCTCATCGACGGAAAAAAGTTCCTTACCTGTTTTTGATATTCGGAGACGACCGGCTCATAATATTCCTTTGCTTTTTCCCATTGGCTCTGGGCATGGTAAACACCGGCCAGTCCAAAAAGCGAGCGCGCATAATCAGGATGACTTACTCCCAAAATCTTTTTTCGCAGGTCAACACTTTCCCGCCAAGTCTTTTCAGCCTGGATAAAATCCCCTTTGTCCTGGTAGAAAGCTGCCAGGTTGCTGAGGGTAGTGGCATAAGATGGATGCTCGGGGCCAAGGGTGGCTTTCGTAAGGGAAAGTGCCCTGCTCAGAGCTTCTCCTGCTTCCTGTTTTTTGCCAAGCTTTTGATAAAGGGTGGCGAGGTTTTGAAGGGATATGGCATACGCCGGATTATTTTCTCCCGAAACTTTCATGTCAACTTCAAGCACCTCCTTGAGCAGGGGCTCCGCCAATTCCAATTGCCCCTGCAGTTGGTAGAGAGCCGCCAGGTTCTGTGTGGCGGTGGAATATTCCGAGTTCACTTTGCCATACAATTTTTCAAAAATGATCCTGGCCTCCTGCAGCAACTGACCTGCGTCGCGGTAATTCCCAAGAATTTGATAGAGCAATGCCAAACTGTTGAGGGACGCTGCATACTGCGCACATTGTGGCCCAAGGCTGGACTTGATCAGGTCACGCGCATCTTTCAGATAGGGCTCCGACTTGGTATAGTCACCCGTGATTTGATAGTACCGTCCCATACTGAGCATACCTTGTGCATACACAGCCGAAGACGGGCCTGTAATTGCCTTGTAAATAAACAAGGAAGAATCAAGTTCCGACTTAACGGGTGTCATGTCTCCCAATCGCATCCGCAGCAGGGCCAGGTTTTCCAGCGCCATGCCGTAAGCGAGGCTGGATTTTCCATTGATCGATCCGGTAGCCACGAGTGCTTTGTACGTCAACTCCCTGGCCGTTGAAAGTTGTCCCTGAGC
>JANYHW010000026.1 GCA_025358885.1 Cytophagales bacterium
GCCCGTTGTGCCACTTCAGTAATATATATTTTCCGATGACTTTCTCTAAATGTGAATTCCACGATTGCATTCATTCTTCGCTCTTCACTTGTATGCAGATTCCCAGACTGCATGGAGAGCTTTCTTTTATGTGACGTGCCGGCAAGCAATGCCAACAAGGAAAAGAAGGAAACCAATCGCTCCAAGCCCGTTGATTGAGGCAGTTGCCTTATGATTTCGGCAGCGTCACTCGTAGCAGGAGGACTTATTTTGAAGCCTTGCTGACCCGCAACTGCAAATTCTCTCAACAGCGACAGCTCATTTGACCCCCAAAGTTCTTTGCCGAAATACTTTTCACTGAAATATAAGGAGACACTCCTGGCCCTAAGCTTGCTGGAAGGCTGATAAAAGGACTGGTCGCAACGAAACACGTGCGGCTGACCGCTTCCCAATACATAGACATCACCAGTCTGAAATCGTCCTACATAGTCCCCGGCAATTAAAGTGCCTTCGCCACATTCAATCAACATGATCTGTAATTCGGGATGTTGATGTAGCTGATCATAGAAATAAGGTTCGGTATCGGTTTGAACCCTTACCACCTCATGCTCTGTCTGCGGGACATTGAAGGCTACTACTTTTTTTGACATTATTTTAGCCATTATTCGTGAAGTATTACTCAATACTAGTCAATATAGTACTACAAATGACCATTTTCGGCGAATTCTTAGAAGTTCAATGGGTTTATCTTTGAACAAAAAAAACTATGTGGAAAGGTGTATTTCCTGCCGTTACAACCAAGTTCAACGCCAATGATTCGCTGGACTTCAAATTATTTGAAAAGAACCTGAATGCTCAGCTTGCTGCGGGCGTGGATGGTATTATCCTCGGAGGCTCGCTGGGAGAGGCGAGCGTGCTGAGCAACGAGGAGAAATTTGACCTGGTAAAATTCACCATTGAGAAAGTTGCAGGCAAGGTGCCTGTAGTACTGAACATTGCAGAGGGCAGCACCAGAGACGCTGTGAGCCTTGCACAATCGGCAGAAAAGCTAGGTGCTAGAGGACTGATGGTCCTTCCGCCCATGCGCTATAAATCTGATGATCGGGAAACAGTGGCCTATTTCAAGGCGATTGCCAAAGCCACACCACTTCCCATAATGATCTATAATAATCCTGTTGATTATAAAATTGAAGTGACCCTTGATATGTTTGCTGAATTGGTGGAAGTTCCAACCATCCAGGCCGTGAAAGAGTCTACACGTGATGTGAGCAATGTGACACGGATGTTTAATCGCTTTGGCGAAAGATTCAAAATTTTGTGCGGTGTTGATCCCCTCGCCATGGAGGAATTGTTAATGGGTGCGCATGGCTGGGTTGCCGGACTTGTATGTGCGTTTCCAGCGGAGACGGTAGCTATCTACAGGTTGATAAAGGCAGGTCGAACCGCAGAGGCACTCACCATTTATCGCTGGTTCCTGCCGATCCTGGAGTTGGACATCCACGCCAAGCTTGTTCAGAATATCAAGTTAGCGGAAGTTGAAACGGGGATAGGTTCTGAAATTGTCCGTGCGCCGCGCCTGCCTTTGGTGGGAGAAGAAAGAGAACGAGTACTTAAGGTCATTAGGGATGGACTCGCCCGCCGTCCCAAGCTTCCGGACTACAAGAACCTGTAAACGGTCGGCACGGATAGTTCAAACACCTAACATTTTTATTATATGAATGCGCTGCATGTCAACCTAAAAGAGAAATTCAGCAAGTTCTCAGAGCACTGGCATCCTTACATTGTGGGTGAATTGAATGACAACCACGTCAAGATTGCCAAGTTGAAGGGAGAACTTGTTTGGCACAAGCATGATTTTGAAGATGAACTCTTTGTAGTACTGCAAGGAACCTTGATGATGGATTTCAGAGACAAGACTGTGGCGACTGGACCGGGAGAGATATTGATCGTGCCCAAGGGAATTGAGCACAGGCCATGGACCAATAATGAGGAGGTGAGGATAATGCTGGTGGAACCAAAATCCACAAAACACACAGGTGATCTTATTGTGGAACAGACGGTGACAACCCAGGAGTGGATTTAGAATTTAAGCAGGACCATTATTTATGAAAGAACTTACCACAAAGGAGATTGACGATGTTATGAAACAAAGTCAGGAGGCATTCCTTCTTTACCGTCAGGTGCAAGGCACCGCAAAGGCATTGTTCTTGAACTCTATTGCTGAGGAAATTGAGTCCCTGGGAAGCGATTTGATTCATCAGGCGATGGAGGAGACCAATTTGCCGGAAGCAAGATTGGCTGGAGAGCGAGGCAGAACCTGCAACCAACTGCGCCAATTTGCCGCGCTCGTGAAAGATGGATCGTGGGTAGAGGCGCGTATCGATACGGCTATCCCTGACAGGGCACCTTTACCAAAGCCAGACTTGCGCAAGATGATGGTCCCGCTTGGTCCAGTGGTGGTCTTTGGGGCCAGTAATTTCCCTTTTGCTTACAGCACTGCCGGCGTGGATACTGCCTCCGCATTGGCCGCCGGATGTCCCGTTGTGTTGAAGGCCCATCCGGCCCATCCCAAGACGTCTGAACTTGTAGCTTCCGCCATTGAAAAAGCCACAACAAAGACCGGCATGCCAAAGAATGTTTTCCAACATGTCCATACACCCTCTTTTGAAGGTGGCAAGGCCCTTGTGCAAAGCTCCTTTACGAAGGCAGTCGGATTCACTGGTTCTTTTTCAGGCGGCAAGGCATTATATGATTATGCAACCCAGAGACCGGATCCCATTCCTGTATTTGCCGAAATGGGAAGCATCAACCCTGTATTTATTTTGCCTGGTGCCTTGAAGGTCCGCGGTGAGAAAGTTGCGGACATGTATGCGGCGTCAATTACTCAAAGTGTTGGTCAGTTTTGTACAAATCCTGGCTTAATGCTTGGTTTAAAGAGCCCGGAACTAAGTCAATTCACCATGCAGTTGAGCCAGAAAATGGAGAAGATCGCCCCGGGTACCATGCTTCATCCTGGCATTGCTGCTAATTACAAAAAGAACCGTGAAAAGGCC
The DNA here is from genome assembly GCA_025358885.1 of Cytophagales bacterium. Classification (GTDB taxonomy): domain Bacteria; phylum Bacteroidota; class Bacteroidia; order Cytophagales; family Cyclobacteriaceae; genus ELB16-189. The sequence continues at coordinate 3,033 of JANYHW010000026.1, forward strand.
CTGGCACAGAAAGGTGTTTCCCTCAGTGCGCAATCAACAGATGCCGCCAAGGAGAATCAGGCAATAACCACCCTCACAACGGTCGATGCATCGGACTTTCTTGTTAATCCTACTCTCGTGGAAGAGGTATTTGGTCCATATTCATTACTTGTCCGCGCCGGAAATATCGATGAACTCAAGGCTTCTCTCGATAAGATCCCCGGACAGTTAACGGCGACAATCATTGGAGAAGAGGAGGACCTCATTGAGTATGCAGATTTTATTAGACTGGTGATGCAGAAAGTGGGCAGGGTAATTATTAATGGCGTGCCTACAGGTGTAGAGGTCTGTCCCTCGATGCATCACGGCGGGCCTTTTCCTGCGACGACCGATTCCCGGTTTACTTCTGTTGGAACGGATGCCATCAAAAGATTTGTGCGTCCACTCTCGTTCCAGAATTTTCCAGACACCTTGCTCCCCGCGGAATTACAACAAAGTAATCCCCTTGGAATCTGGCGATTGTTCAACAATGAATTGGGCAAAAAATAAATTGAAGAGTAGGGTAAAGACCCCACCGGTAAAGTGCCTTTTGAAATTCTAATATAGCGCCAATGCCAAGCAAAACATTCTTTTGTATAGATGCCCATACCTGCGGAAATCCCGTTCGCCTTGTAGCAGGCGGTGGACCACTGCTCGTGGGGAATAATATGAGTGAGAAACGCCAGCATTTCCTGCGCGAATACGATTGGATACGCAAGGGTCTTATGTTTGAACCCCGCGGTCACGATATGATGAGCGGGAGTATCCTATACCCGCCCTCAGATCCTGCCAATGATATCGGCGTCCTCTTCATAGAGACCAGTGGATGTTTGCCCATGTGCGGGCATGGCACCATTGGAACGGTGACCATCGCCATTGAACAGGGACTGGTGATTCCAAAGAAGGCAGGATTACTGAACCTGGAAACCCCAGCAGGGCTTGTCAAAGTCGAATACAGGCAGGAAGGAAAGAAGGTTAAGTCTGTCAAGATCCGCAATGTGAAGGCATACCTCGCGGCCGAAAATATCTCGGCAACCTGCCCCGACCTTGGCGAACTTACCGTGGACGTTTCTTATGGAGGAAATTTTTACGCGATAGTGGATGCTCAACCAAATTTTCCCGGGCTCGAAAAGTATACGGCTGACCAGTTGATCAGTTGGAGCCGGGAGCTAAGAAAGAACATCAATAAGAAATATCAATTTGTTCATCCAGAGAACCCAACCATTAACGGATGCAGTCATATTCTTTGGACAGGGAAAGTCATTGATCCAACATCCACGGCAAGGAACGCTGTATTTTATGGTGACAAAGCTATTGACCGCTCCCCTTGCGGAACGGGTACTTCGGCCCGTCTGGCACAGTGGTTTGCGAAGGGAAGACTGAAACCCGGTCAGGATTTCATACATGAAAGCATCATCGGATCGAAGTTCATCGGCAGGATTGAAGAGGTCACCGAACTGGATGGTAAGCCAGCCATCATCCCCAGCGTAGAGGGATGGGCAAAAGTGTATGGATACAATACCATCTCTATTGATCCGGAGGATGATCCATATGCTTATGGTTTTCAGGTTATATGAGAAAAGCTAGCTTTTGGCCTTTGGCAAATCGCAGTTTACACTTCGCGTAGGATGATTGTCAATGTAAATAAGAGGTTCCGAATTTAAATGAAGAATATCGGTGTAATAGGTGGAGGTATTATCGGTCTTAGCTCTGCGTATTATCTCAGCAAGGCCGGATTCAAAGTTACGATATTTGAACAAGGTGACTTGAAAGACGGATGTTCCTTTGGGAATGCCGGCATGATTGTACCGAGCCACATTATTCCGCTGGCTGCACCCGGTATGATCGCAAAGGGCATTCGGTGGATGTTTGATTCAACCAGCCCATTTTACGTCAGGCCAAGATTGAACGGCGACCTGTTGAAGTGGGGATATGAATTTTACAAGCATTCAACCAAAGCCCACGTTGCCCGCTCTATCCCGGCGTTGAAACAGCTCAGTCTTTTCAGTAAGGCAATGTATCAGCAATGGGCGAAGGATCTCCCTTTTGATTTCGGTTACAATGAACGAGGGCTGTTGATGTTGTATCAGAGTGCTGAAGCAGAGAAAGAAGAAATTGAAACAGCACACGTGGCGAACCAGGTTGGAGTTACGGCCAATGTCCTTTCCCTTGCAGAGGTGCAGAGGCTTGAGCCGGAGGTACGCGTGCAGGCGAGGGGAGGAGTATATTATCCGGGCGATGCGCACCTTACACCGCGGGCTCTTGTAGAAAAACTGATCGCGCAGTTAAAGGAAATGGGGGTAACATTCCATTCGAGTACAAAGGTGGAGGAGTTTGTAAGGGAAAGAAATGTTATTAGGGCGATAAGAACCAATCATGGAGAATTTGCATTGGACGAATGGGTTCTGGCAGCGGGTTCATGGTCCGGATCGACTGCAGCATCACTGGGAATTTCTTTACCTATGCAGGCAGGCAAAGGATATAGCTTCACCATTCCGGACATTGAAAAAAATACACGGATACCCTCCATTTTTCTTGAAGCACGGGTAGCGGTAACTCCCATGGGAAGTTCTATCAGGTTTGGTGGCACCATGGAGATTTCGGGAGTTAATCATACAATCAATATGAATCGTGTGAAGGGGATATTTGATTCGATTAACCGATACTATCCAGACATGAAGGTTACTATGCCGGCTAAAGAGGAAGTATGGCATGGCTTACGACCATGTTCACCTGACGGGTTGCCATATATTGGCAGATCAGGACAAGTAGCAAATTTGATTTTTGCTACAGGACATTCTATGATGGGGCTGAGCCTGGCACCTGGTACGGGAAAGCTTGTATCGGAGTTGGCTATGGAAATCGAACCTGGCATTCCCCTGCAAGCTTTCCATCCCGAGCGGTACAATACTTAAAGGTGGGAAGAAATAAAAAATGCCCCGAGTAGTCGGGGCATTGGATTTTCTATAGAAGTGTTAGCCTCTCTTAGTCTTCGCGATTGAAGCTGCCGCCTCTGCGGAAACCACCACCACCACCACTACCGCCATTGCTACGATAATTGTTGGGTCTTTCTTCGCGCGGACGTGCCTCATTCACTACGAGACTCTTTCCTTGAAAGTCAGCTCCATTGAGACTGGTGATGGCCTGACGAGCAGCTCCATCATCGGCCATCTCTACGAAACCGAAACCACGGCTACGCTGAGTGACCTTGTCCATAATGATCTTTGCAGAAGTGACTTCCCCATACGCTGCAAAGTGCTGTTTCAGTTGGTCTTCGGTGGCCTTCCAGGGAATGTTGGCTACATAAATGTTCATGTGTACTGTTGAAATTAGTTAAATATTTAAAATCCGTTAATCCAATAATCTCAACTCAACTGAAGTACCAGGAAACCTATGTGCCTACAGAGGCCGATTATGCAATTAACCGGGTAAATATAAGGATATTTTAAATATTCAAATTAAAGTTTCTGGATGGTCAGCCTTAGTGATAAGCGATAAACCCGTTCCAAATCGCGAAAACTCGGTTTTAATGTGATAATGAGCCAAAATGGCCAAATCGCGGGCCATCCATATGAGTTAATCGGCCGTCCAGTAAATCAGTTTCACGCTGAAAGGATACCCCTTACGGAGTATATTCCGGGTGTTCCGTCATGAATTTCTTCAGGTTATTGCCGGCAGTTGTCCGCACTTTTGATCTGATGATTCCCGACCAACCCAATAGCGTACCTGAGATCCCCAGGGCCATTCCAGACCATCGCCAAAAATTGAACCTGTCCCTGTGCCTTATGATCTTGCCTTCACTGAATTCAAATTCGGCGTGAATGATATTATGAACTTTCCTGCCACTTCGTGAAAAAGTGTAATGTGCGTCCCAATCACATGAACCCGTCAATCCGTTGGCTTTGATGTTTGTAAATGTTATGGTAAGGTCCTTGCCGGCAATCGCCAACATGTGCCACATCGCGCGGGCCTCATCGCCTTTGAGATTTTGAAAGACAGGATCAGAGAAAACAACCTTGTCATGATAGCAGGATTGCATCCCTTTCCAGTCTTTTTTCTGGAAATGTGTATAGAATTTTTCGATGAGCAGATTCGCATCCTCCATAGCCGGCTATTTCTTTTGGTTCATCCATTCAAAAGAGAATACATCTGGACGAGCATAGTGCCCGATGACATCAAAGTCCATCTTGGCCTTGATGATCTCTCTTGAGTCAATTTCCGCTGATATCATTCCTTCCTTTCCAAAGAGTGGCCCGGCCAGAACTTTCCCCAGTGGGCTGATGATCACGCTTCCGCCACTACTGGGCAGGGAAGGGTGATCTGCCCCCAGGAGTGCTTGCAGGTCTGATGGGTAATGGTCTTTGGTCAGATATTGATTGCACCCAAGCACAAATGCCCTGGCTTCGCAGGCGATGTGCGTCAATGTTGACTGCCAACTGTCACGGCAATCTGCAGTTGGAGCGAGATAGATTTCAATGCCTTGCTGGTAAAGTGCAACGCGAGCCAGGGGCATGTAGTTTTCCCAGCAGATTAATCCGCCAATCTTGCCGAGTGGCGTTTCAAGAACATTCAAATCACTCCCATCTCCTTCGCCCCACAGAATCCGTTCCGCTGCCGTGGGTTTAAGCTTCCTGTGTCGATGGACCAATTGACCCTCAGGCGAAAAATACAAGAGACTGCAGTACAAGGTGTCGCTGATTTTATCTTTCTCTGTAACGCCAATGGCTATATATGCTTTAGCGTCCTTGGCCCATTCGGCAATGCGTGCAGTTTCCTTTCCCGGAACTTCTATGGAGTTCTCCCAATAACGAAGGAATAGTTCCCGGCCCTCTGGAGTTCTCCCGCCGACGGTTGTGCCGAAGATCAGGCCACGAGGATACCCGGGAATAATTACTTCAGGAAAAAGAATGAGGGCTGATTTATTCCTGGCTGCTGCCTGAATGGAATCACCGATTTTCTCGAGTGTTCTTTCCTTGTCGAAGAATGCGGGACTACTCTGGACAACGGATGCTACAAATGGAGACATGGACCGAAGTTAGGAATTACTCCGGTATTGATCTAATAGATACGTTCAACAGTACCCTGACCGTAAACTTTCTTTGTCAAGGTCTTGGTATTGCCTTTATGTTTGATGCTGCCACTTCCATGTACGTAAGCCTCAAGGCTGTTGGATACATTGACTTCAGCAGAACCACTTCCCGTAAGCTTCATTTTTCCCATCTCCACCGGGCAATCAAATGCTTTTAAGCCTCCGCTTCCACTTACAACGGCATCCAGGGAAGTGGCATATCCTCGCAGGGTAAGGCTTCCGCTTCCACTCACCTCGGCCTTTACGGTATTCCCTTTGATATCGACATCCATCGCGCCACTGCCAGAAACGCCGAGGGTGATAAAATCTGAGGCGATAGAGTTTTCTGAAAGAATCTTACCGGCACCATTCACTTGAAGCTCGGTTATATTCTTCATGCTGACGTAAATCTTCATGGTAGGATTTACCTTGATGTCGTCAATCTTGGCCCAGATACTTTTGTTGCTGTCCGGTTTGCGTTCCACATTGACCAGAAGGATGCCGTTGTCCACTTTGATTTCACTCACTTCAAAGATCTCACTGAGCACTTCGACGACCACTTCCTGCTTGTTGGTCTGTTTCAGCATAACTGTATAATTGGAATTCACATAGATACTTTTGAAATCAGGAAGTTCGAGTGTCTTTTTTACAGTTTGGGAGAAGGCAATCGAGGCTGCAGACAGGAGCACCAGGGATAGCATAATCAGGAAAAAGATGACATTTATCTTGCGCATGGCTGAATCAGGAGGTTCAAGGTGAAAAAATGCATGATATAGCTAAGACTATCGTTATCAGATCGTTAAAGCTACAAAGAAAACGCTAGAATGTCCAAACTGGAGTTAAACGTGCTTACTGCTTCGGCTTACGAAAAATCCATCTGTACACCAGAATGAAGACGGCCAGGCCGAATGCCAATACAATTCCAACTTCAGGGGTGATATGGGCGACGCCGTGCATATGTAATTAGAGGAGGGATGAATTAGAACCTGATCCGAACCTGAAATTTAACATCATTTTTTGTATTCCCTTCTATGGTTTCAGACCCGGTGCCGATTTCGGATTGGTTGACGTACTGAACATGCGACAGGCGCACCCAAACGTCTATCTTCCTGGAGACTGCATATTGGAGAAGGATGTAATTCCTGACGCCAACCCCGTAGTAGGCCGGGAACGAATACGCCAGCCAGGCATCCCTTTCATACAGATAAAGCCTGTTGTCGTAGTCATCGGTGTCGAAAAGGGCATGGCGCAAAGAAATTGACCAGCGGTGAATAGAAAAATTGACATCCTGCACAATGGCCAGGCCCCGGGTAGTATGACCATTGATTGAGTAGGTACTACACTGTACCCGGGTCTTGAAGCTCAAACCTTGACCATTGCCGTAGTCGCAGTTGATCCAGAAATTTCGTTTCACCCCCTCAGCCATCAGATAAAGATTTGAGTCATTCGAGAGGTTTCTGGATTTCGATTCTTCCCGAGCCTGGACAAACAACACAACATTCCGAGAAGGAGTATAGGTAAAGCGCAGTAACCATTCACTGCCATCGGATGGGGCATATCCACGGTATCGGAGCCATGGAAACTGAAACATATCGATGTAGCCGCTGGTAGAAAAGCGTTTGTTGAATGAATACTTATAGCCCATGTAAAGCCCTTTCTCGTTTTGTGGCAAGGTATTTTCCGAAAAGGCATTGGGGTTGAATGTGTAAAAGTCCCTGTCGAAGCTCCTTAACAACATCGACACTTCCAATGCGGCAGTGATGTTCCCCAATACACCAGCAGAAAGTGCCATCCCATGACCAAGAGACTTACTAAATTCACTGAAGAAAGTAACATTTGCCCAACTGTAGTTTAGGTAGGCACCCACATCCTGATTGGTAATTCCCTGGAAAGAAAATTGATTATAGGGTGTTGGACTTCGCTGAATTGGCTTGTTGAAGTTAACCTGATGAAATATAATCCCTGCATCCAACTGTGTTGCCTTGATCTGAAAGACAGCTCCTATGTCTTTCTCTTCCACTTGCTTCCTGAGTTGGAGTTCTGCTGGAGTCCGGTGTAGACCTGAGTTGGATAACGAGGAGATTGTTGTCTCCTCCTCATTGCCTAGTTGGATGTTTCCATCCTTGTAAGCATCTGATATGAATCCGTGAACCAGGATGTTTTTCGACAAGCTGTAGCTCAAGGCGGCACCGCGGAAGAAAAGATTTTCATTCACAGAGGTATAGGGAAGAAATCCGAGATTGCTCCTTCTTACAGTGGCAACCGTTTCAGAATTCTTGCCGAAACCAAAGACGCTCCCTAGAATGAGCCCTTGACCAAATTGACTTTGAAAATCACCAAGGATAAGATTTCTTATCCTGCCCTTATTCTGAAGTTGGGCATGAAACGAAAGGTAGTCGGGCCCGTATTGTCTTCGGGTGGGATCCCACTTGATCGCTTCTCCGGCATCTTTTTCAGCAGTAAAGCCTAAACTGAAGTCATTGGAATTGGCTACATGGTATCGTACGTACATTTTGCCCGGGTTGCCAGCATACTGATGGGCAGAGTCTGTGGCTTCACTTCCGCTAACGGGCTCAAGGGTTCTCTCATAACGCAGCAACAGGTAGTTATTTTTTTCATGGGTAATCCTGGAGAAGACAGAAGCGTCCAATGTAGCCTGTGCATCCCCGACAATAACGAAGGGAATTACTTTGTCAAAAGAGAATCGTGACCAGGAATGAAGAGACTGGAGTTCGTATACCGATAGTAAAGGTCCGTTCAAGTCTCTGTAGTTGAGAAACTCATTGATTTGTTCCTCAGTAAGCATCATGAATGACCTGAGCTGTTCACGGGTGATCAAATTCAGGTCAATGGGATCAGCGAGAAGCAGCGCCAGATTTTCATACAAATCCTGGTAATTGAGGTCAAGATCCTGCATGGGGAAAATCTCATCAGCAAGTTTCTCCATTTGAAAATCTTTCCGGGGAAAATCCTGCGCATGGGTGTAATGTGCTGTCCAAACCAGGATAAGAATAAATGCCTTTTTCATTTGTTGGGATTTTTCCCCAAGGCAAGAGCAAGAGAAGCCTGATGAGTGCCTGTCTGGTTGGCGTGGTATTGGAGCGCATAATCTACATGGATGCGCTTCGTCTGAACGCCCATGCCCACACATACGGTAGATGGATGAAGATTGAACCCGGTGCGGAGAAACACTTTCTTGTAGATAGTGTATTCTGTCCCAATTCTCCATGTGGCATCATAGCCAAGGTCCTTCGCAATATCCGTGGCAAGCAGAAAAAAGTCGCTGGGTCTGAAACAAATGCCCGCCACGAATTTCGTGGGGAGCTGTTCCAGCCCGTTCAGTGAAGCTTGAGTAAGGTTCACCATGTAGGCTCCAACGAGAATCTGAGGGGTGATCTGGGCGAGCCCTCCAAAGTCAAGTGTTACTCCCGTCTTATTACCAAATCCGGCAACTTGATATTGAATATAGTTGACCTTGGCCCCCAGTGATGTCATTCCGAACCTATTGGAAAGGGCCGCGCTTACAAGCTGCTCCCCATAGACTTCGTCACCAAATCGAAAAATACCGATGCCTCCCGCTATCCATTTATTTGCAAGGCAAACGGAAGCAGCGATGCGATTGGCTCCAGGTAAAGATGGCTGAGCTTCATAAGCGGAAAAGCAAGAGGACTTGGTCGACCAGCCCATGGCACCTACGTTATTGAAAAATGCTGCCTCATCCCTAAGGGTTGAGCTGGCGTATCCCATGCCCGCAGCCCTTCCGCCCATCAGAGTACTCACACTTTGGGCCCTTCCTGACGGGCAGGCCAACAACAAACCGGCTATGATCCAGAGTTTCATCTCGAATGGGAGTGAGGCAAATGTTGCCTGCACGGATCGGATGATTCAATTGTTTGGCGATATGTTTTCCGGATAGAATGGTTGTTCAGTTGATGACCTGAACCAAATGCCACGTCGGTCTAGAATTCCTTCTTCACATTAAAGAAGAATCCTCCGTGGGTGTTCTGTTGTGTGAAGGTGAGTTCAAAGCGGAGTACCAGGTCGTAGAGGGTAACTATATCCAATCCGACCCCGCCCCCCTTCAGCAGTTGATCGGAGTATAGCTGGTTGAGAGATTTTTCGTTGTAGTACGGATAGTTTTGAACATACCCAAAGTCGGCGAAGGCCTTGATATAAATGGACAGTGGAAAGTAGCTGAATTGTTCCAGCGGCATATGCTGCATGGTGTAGGTGCGCGAAAATATTTTCTTTTTAATTGTTGTCTTGTTCAATGCAAACTGTGGTCCTTCAATAACGTAATTCTCATACCCTCGCACCAGTTGATTGCGATAGCCCAGGGCACTGAAAACGCTGTAGGGCTGATTTTTAGGTGTGCTCAGGTATGCCGATGAAAAATTTGAGAGATAGAAACCATTGCCCAATGGCCAGTGCCTGGCAAAGGTGAGGTTAACTTCCAATTGATTCACATCATCCGTGGAGAACAGCCCTGTCTTTGAAATATATCCGGTAAACTGATAGCCCTTTAATGGATAGAGCACTACATCCCTATGTTCTGAATTAAATGAATAAGACAAAGCAAAAAATTTCTGCGTTACCTTTTTGTTGTTGTAGTAGATGGGGTTAAGCATCAATACAGTGTCAACGACCTGTGCCTGTCGATAACCAAAATTCAGGGAGTGGGTTTCGTAAAATGATTTGCGGTAAGAGTAGCCTATTCCTGCCCCGAATGAGGTTTTTACTACCTCTTTTGACTCGAGAAATACAAGTTTATGGTTCAGCGTCATGTAGGCCATATTCTTTGGTGACCCATAATCCAGGCTAAACGTAATTCCCTGCTTTTGCTTTTTGTCGAGGTTGGGAATCTTGTACTGAAGGTCAAACTTCCTGACAAAACCAAACTGGGCTGTGAGCCGCAGGGATTCATTGCGACCACGGAAATTGTTCTTGTAAATCCGCATTCCGTAATTGATGCGACTCAGATCATGGTTGTAGTTATGCCACCATTCGTTAAAGTTCCGATCGGAGAGTTCGAAAATCGGGGAAGGAAAAATATACCATCTCTCAGTCACTTCGACGAGGATGTCAATATGGTTGTTGGGGAGTTCGAGGGCCTGTACCGTGACGGTGTTAAACAGGCGAAGGTTGTACAGTTTATTTTTGTCCCACTGTAGGGTGCCCGCAAGACGGATGGAGCTAATTGTATCTCCGGGTTGCAAAGAAAGTTCACGGGTAATAATGCGGTTACGGGTAACCTTGTTCCCAATGATGATCACGCGGTCTACTTGAAGAACCCTGTTCACCATCGTGTCGATAGACTCCCGATGAGTCGAGTCAATAAAATCCCCGGGTGGTTGCGATGACCTGGAATTTCCTCCGCCAACTACCAGAATTATTCCAAACAGCCATGCCAGCATGTAAACTCATCTTGAATGTTCAGAACGCGATCAATGGACAATTTTCGAATCACCCCTGTGGAGGATTTGAAGCGGTTGTACGATATGACCGCACAAGTACATAGATACCCACAAGCACCAGGGGAACACTGAGTATCTGCCCCATGTTGAAAGGTAACTGATCCTCAAATGGCACCTGGTTTTCTTTGAGATACTCGTATGCAAAACGCAGGCTCCAAAGGATAATCATGAAATAACCAAAGACCCTTCCATCCGGCAGGTCGGCCTTATAACGCCACCAAATCGAGAATAGAAATGCGGTCAGGAGCAAGCACGACACCGCCTCATACAGTTGAGCGGGATGACGGGCGATGCCCATCACAGCTACGCGCGCCATAATTTGATTGGTTTTCTCATCAAAGACTGTCTCATATTGCACCGAGCCATCAAGGGGCTCATCCACAAATTCCGATAGATAGAACAAAATATTCTTCACATTGCTTCGAAGGAAAAATTGGGCATTATTTTCCGAGACGCCTGGCTTGAAGAAAACAAAAATCTTTATTGGCACCCGCCCATTGGCCCGCTCGCGGGCAGTATTGTTTTTTTCTATGGTAACGCTTTCCACAAGATTGTCAGGACTTTCCGGATTGCCGAGTATTGCTTGTGAAACCCGGTTAATGAACACGATCCCGGTAGGACCGTTAGTCGGTTTACCTAGTATTTCGGAATTGAAATAATTTCCAAAACGGATAAGTGCTCCTGTCAATGCGACAAGAATAACTATACGGTCCAATACCTGGAGGTAATTCTGTCCTGGCTTATTCTTCCTGGAATATAGCCATAAGCCAAAGAGAATACCTATGGCCGCACCATGGCTTGCCAATCCCTGAAGACCTGTAAACTTGAAAGTCGGTGTGAACTCGAAGGGAAGCAGGATGCCAAAAGGATCTTGCCAGATGATTTCGGGTTGATAGAACAGGATGTGCCCCATCCGAGCCCCCAGGATGGTGGCAACGACCATATAGATGGTGAGGGTATCAACATCGCGATTCGGCTTGCCCTCCACCTTGTACATATAGTAGAGAATCTGCTGGCTGATCAGAAACCCCAGGGCGAAAAGTAATCCATACCAGCGAAGCGTGATTGATCCAATAGAAAACAGCTCTGGGCTACCATTCCAGATAATATAGTTCAGTATTTGCATAGAAAAGATCATGTATAGCCGGCAAATATAGGTTGAATCACAGGTTTGGCAATAGGCAATCCTCGTGCCCAAATCCAATTTTGATGAAATCCGAAGGGCTTCATTTGGGCGCTATGCCCCAGCTTGCGGTGGACGCGGGGCTCGCAGACTTGTTAGATTTTGTCCAGCGCTTCCAATTCTTCTCCGAAATTTCCGGATAGAATAGGAAATCGACACCAACTCCTGGGATCAACATTCAGGTCATCAAAATGGAATGATGGCGCTAGCCGCTCACGTTTCCATTGATTGGCAGACCATAGACGAAAGAATTTTTTAATCCATCCTTTCAAGGCGGCATGGTCAAACCGGGAAGAGAGGTGGTGAAATACCTGAATGGGTGACTTTCGTTCCAGGATGGCTGACTTTTCAATTGCCAGCAATACCTCGTAAGGCATGAGGTCCTTCTCATCGGTCTGTGCCCTTTCCAGTGGACGAAGCTCCGCGGTCGGCTGTAAACGATTGACAGAAAAGAGTCCTGCGTATGAAAGGTGCTGCTCAGCCCAACGCAGCCATTGTAGTATGAATGGTTTGTCAATGCCGGCAATGGGGGCAAGGCTTCCGCTCGTGTCGCCATCCATGGTGGCATATCCAACATCTCCCTCACTGCGGTTGGATGTAGTAAGGAGTATTGATTGCCTCACGTTGGCCAGGAGCCAAATGATTGGTGAACGAGACCTTGCTTGGATATTTTGCAAAGCAATATCATCTGTTTCCCAGGTAAGCGGTCGTTGGAGGACATTTTCAATCTTTGTACGGTAGGTGGTTGACTCTTCTTCGATTGACCAATGATGAAATCCCGCGCCGATGGAATTGGCGAGCTGTTGTGCCGCCTCTAGTGTGGCCCCGGACGAATTTTTCGTTCCCTGGTATGCGCAGATTAGCAGCTTGCCAATAGCTTCCATTAAGGTCTTTGGTGCTGCTGCGGGATCGAATCCAATGGCCGCCCAGAATTTATCCCAACCGAGTTCGGTTGATGCGCGTCTGACCATTTCTGCCACAAGCACGGCACAGCAGGCAGAATCTGCACCACCGCTCAGGCTGAGTACAAATCCCTTTGCTTTACTTTTTCTCAAATAATCGAAAAGAGCGAGAGCCGCGGCCCGACCGAATTCTTCATTTCTTTCTCTCCCATCACGAATAGGGATGCGTTCCGATTGCGTTGAATCATTGAAATCAATTGTGCAGGCAAGCAACTTGAAAGGTTGAAATGACAGTCGGGTGTTGAGGGCGAGTACTTCCCCCTTTTGTCCAAAGACAATGTCGCCATCATAGATCATCCGGCCGGCTTCATTTCCAAGATGATTGACAAACAAATAGGCGCAGTCAAAATTTGCTGAACCATCAATTACGACTTCCTTTTCACGAAGTGGGCTCTTGCCAAGGGCAAAGTGGCTGGCGCTTGGATTCAGGATGAGTTGCACATTCCTTTCCTGTAGGCGATGTCCGGGTCTGTTCTTGCTCCAGGCATCTTCACAAATTTCAAAGCCAAACCGGATGCCCCGGCATTCATAAATCAAATCACCGACCTCAAGTTCAAAAGAACCCATCTTTACACGGATCACTTTCCCGCATGGCCAGGGTGTAAACCATCGAGGTTCGTAGTGCACCCCTTCTTTGGCAAGATTTTGTTTCAGGGTAATTCCAAGCACATGTTCGTCTTTGATCACGCAAACCCCATTGTAGGTTATGCCGTCGATCCTAAGGGGAAGGCCGATGCATACCATGATGTCTTTGCAGAAAGGAAGGATCTCCGGAATTTTAGAGGCTGCCGTCTCGGAGAGCCAATCGCTGAGGAATACATCCTCACATCCGTATCCGGTGAGGCAGAGTTCGGGCATGCACAACAACGCCACATTTTGTTTCCTGGCTTGTTCAACAGCTGCCAGAATGTTGGAGATGTTGTTCTTCCAGTCGAACGGAATCTGGTTCAGTGTTGCGCCGGCGATCTTTAGTTTGCTCATGCAAGCCCTTCAGGGTATAACTCAAAAATATCACACAATGTTCAATTGCTCACAAGTTTTCATGGCCGCGTCCTGTTCTGCTTTCTTTTTAGTATAGCCATATCCTGTGGAGAATGGCAGGTTATCTATGAACACCTGAACGGAGAATTCTTTTTGATTGCGGGACCTGGAAACCTCCAGCATTTCAAACCGGACGGATTTGCTTTGGCGTTGCGTCCATTCAATGATTCTGCTCTTGTGGTTCACATTGGTCTGAATCACCACCTCGAGATCAAAATGAGGCTGAATCAATTTGTCTATCACAAATTTCTTGCAACGAAGGTAGCCTTTGTCGAGATAGATGGCGCCCACGATTGCTTCCAGGGTATTTCCGAGGACCACTTGCTGAAGTTGCGCGTTCTTCTGATCGAATTGCACGATGAGGTTGATGCCCATTTTGCGGGCAAGCAGGTTTAAAGAGTCCCGGTTGACGATCCTTGAACGGATTTCGGTAAGAAATCCTTCATCCTTGAAAGGATACTTCATAAACAGGTAGTCGGCCACGGCAGCACCAAGGATGGCGTCCCCCAGATACTCCAGCCGCTCGTTAGATTCACGGAATCCTTTTGTTTCTTTCGCACGACTCGTATGGAGCGTGGCAAGCTTATACAAGGAGAGATTCGAAGGAGTGAATCCGGTGATCGTCTGAATGGCGGTGACCAGTTTTTTCTCTTCCTTTTTGGAACGGCTCCCGGGAATTTTCAGCAAGTTCCACACAAGGTGTCTTACTAGGCTTTCTTAATGATTATCGAGGCGTTATGACCACCAAAACCGAAGGTATTGCTCAATGCGACTTTTACCTCACGTTTTTGCGCTTTGTTAAATGTCAGGTTGAGTTTGGGGTCAAGACCATCATCGTCGGTGAAGTGGTTGATGGTAGGAGGAATGACTCCCTGCTGGAGGGCCAGCAAGCAGGCGATTGCCTCGATGGCGCCAGCTGCACCGAGCAAATGACCAGTCATAGACTTGGTGGAGCTGATGTTGATTTTAAATGCATGCTCACCGAACACTTTTTCGATGGCCCTGATCTCGCCAATGTCGCCCAAAGGAGTAGATGTGCCGTGGGTATTGACATAGTCGATTTCGGTGGCTTTGATGCCGGCATCTTCCAGCGCATGCTCCATTACTTTGGTGATGCCAGCTCCTTCAGGATGCGGTGCAGTAATGTGATAGGCATCAGCCGTCATTCCGCCACCCAGTATTTCGCCATAAATTTTTGCGCCACGTGCCTTGGCATATTCATACTCTTCCAGTATGAGGGCTCCTGCCCCTTCACCCAGCACAAAGCCATCGCGTTCCTTGTCATATGGACGTGAGGCAGTCTCTGGAGAATCATTTCGTTCCGACAGTGCCTTCATGGCATTGAATCCGCCAACACCAGCTTCGCAGATGGCGGCTTCAGAGCCACCCGTAACGATCACATCTGCCTTTCCCAGGCGGATATAAGTGAAGGCATCGTAAATGGAGTTGGTGGAGGAGGCACAAGCCGAAACAGTAACATAATTTGGCCCACGGAATCCATACTTAATTGAAATGTGACCTGCGGCAATATCCGCGATCATCTTGGGAATGAAGAAGGGGTTGAAGCGAGGGGTTCCGTCACCACGAGCGAACGATTTAACTTCTTCCTGGAAGGTAAGAAGTCCACCTATTCCCGACCCCCAGATTACACCGACGCGATCGGGATTAATACTGGAGAGGGGGAGCCCTGAATCGACGATTGCTTCATCCGCTGCTACGAGCGCATACTGAGCAAATGGGTCCATTTTGCGCGCTTCTTTCCGATCCATGAAGTTGTTCGGATCAAATCCCTTCAGTTCGCACGCAAATTTTGTCTTGAAAAGAGAAGCATCAAACTTGGTGATGGGTGCCGCTCCGCTTTTGCCCGCTTTCAGCCCTTCCCAGTAATCGTGAATGTTGTTGCCGATTGGAGTGAGTGCACCTATCCCAGTGATTACTACCCGTTTAAAATTCATACTGAAAGGTTGGGTTCAGGAAATTGTTCCTGATTATTTTTTCGCGTTTTGCTCGAGGTAGGCGATGGCCTGACCTACAGTTGCGATATTCTCTGCCTGGTCGTCTGGTATGGAGATATTGAATTCTTTCTCAAACTCCATGATCAACTCGACTGTGTCCAGTGAATCTGCTCCAAGGTCATTGGTAAAACTTGCCTCCGGTGTAACTTCCGATTCTTCCACTCCCAGCTTGTCGATGATGATCTGTTTTACTTTTTGTGCGATGTCAGACATGTTTGTAAGGTTTAAGGTATTTTAAAAATCTGCGCAAAGTAAGAGATTTGGGGCCATATTGTCAAACTTTTTACTTTTCACTTGAATTTCACAATGCCCTCAAAAATCAAGAAAAATAAGCTTGAGATTCAGTACTCCTATAATTTCGAATTGTTGGGTATTCGGACATCCTTAAAAGGATATAAACTTGCCTGGCAGTTAAATAATATTTTGAGGATTAATTTGGTCAAGCAGCAAGATTTGGTTCTTCACTATCGCAAAGGCCTTAAGGCTTTCCACGATCATTATTCCTTCCGCACGCCCCTGAACCAGATTCATTTGTTTCGGAACCGGCCCATGGAAGGGGAAAATGCCATTCCCGAACTTGTGCCGGAGTTTCCCCACTATGATTTCATTCTAATGACGCAAAGTGAGGAAAACCTGTCCGGAAATCGATTGCAGGAATACTTGCGGGCTATTCCTTCCGTTGAATTGGTCACTTTGATACCTTTGACCTCCTTAAAATCGAAAGACAACTTCATTTTCTAGATAATCATACTCGATTTTTACAGCTACCGAACTCATTATATCTATGGAAAAATTTTCTTATAACAAAACCAAAATTGTTGCAACGGTAGGCCCGGCCTCAAATTCAAAAGAAATGCTTCACGCCCTTGCCAAAGAAGGAGTAGATGTATTCCGATTGAATTTTTCTCATGGCACTCATGAAGATCATTTGAAAGTGATCAACTATGTGCGTGAAATCAATGAGGAGATGGGGACACATATCGCACTGCTCCAGGATTTGCAAGGCCCAAAGATCCGTGTTAACGAAGTAAAAGAAGGAACCGTCCTGAAGCCAAAGGAAATGATCACCATCACCACACGTGAACTGGTTGGGAATCATGAATTGGTAAGTACAAGCTATCAGGGTCTGCCCAGGGATGTCAAGCCTGGCGACATGATATTGATCGACGATGGAAAGATCGAACTGAAAGTGGTAGAGGCCAGGGACATCGACGTAGTATGTGAGGTAGTATATGGTGGACCGCTGAAATCGCGCAAGGGAATCAACCTGCCCTTCTCGAAGGTGTCGGCTCCGTCACTGACGGAGAAAGACCTCATTGACCTTGAATTCGGACTAAAGAACAAAGTAGATTGGATAGCGCTGTCATTTGTTCGCAAAGCAAAAGACATTGATATTTTGCGTGGTATCATTGAAGATCACAAATCGACCTCACGTATTGTTGCCAAAATTGAAAAGCCCGAAGCCCTGGAAAATATTGACGCCATCCTTGCAGCCACCGATGCCGTGATGGTGGCAAGAGGCGATCTCGGCGTGGAGATCTGGCTGGAAGAAGTTCCCATGGTCCAAAAAATGCTGGTAGAAAAATGCAACAAGCTCGCCAAGCCGGTGATTGTCGCAACCCAGATGATGGAGAGCATGATTGAAAATCCACGCCCTACTCGGGCCGAAACCAACGACGTGGCTAATGCGGTAATGGATGGTGCTGATGCGCTGATGTTATCCGCAGAGACAGCAGCAGGAAAATATCCAATCGAAGTAATACGCAGCATGGTGCGCACGATTGGCTCAGTAGAAAAGCAAGCCAACTTGTATTATCGCTTCAGGGAGGTCGACGTGCATTCACCCATCTTCATTCACGACAGCCTGATCCTGGCAGCCTGCAAACTTGCCCAGGAAGTGAATGCAAAAGCAATCGTGGGCATGACATCATCGGGATATACGGCCTTTAAATCTTCGTCGCACCGACCTAATGCCAACATCTTTGTCTTCACCGGGAATAAATCAGTGCTCAACACGCTTAACCTTGTATGGGCAACACGCGCTTATTACTACGAAAAGCATACGTCTACTGATGAAACCATTGCTGATGTGCAGGAAATCCTTAAACGTGATGGTCATGTAAAAACTGGCGATATATTTATCAGTCTCGCCAGTATGCCCATCCATGAGAGGAGCAGGACCAATATGATGAAAGTGAATGTGGTGAAATAACGTTACCCCAGCCTTTTCAAAATAACTTGAGGGATCAGGGTTGTGGTGATGGCGTGACCAATATTACTTCCTCTCTCTCAACAACCACTGTCCCCGCAGGATCACCTTTCCTTTTTCGTACAAATTTCTTTTGCGTGTAAGCAACAGGGCATAAGGATTCATTTTTTCGTTTAGAATAGTGAGCAGCCAATGCAGCCGCATGTTCAATCACATCCTTTGGAAACGGCTTGCCCGACTGGTACTTGATTAGGACATGTGAGCCGGCCACATCCTTGGCGTGAAGCCACAGGTCCTCCTTGAACCCATATTTCAAGGTCAATTCATCGTTGGCCTTTGCATTTCTCCCCACCCAGATTTTGAATCCCCTGAAGTCAAATTCATGGAATGGCAAAGCCTTTTTGTCGGCTGCAAGTGGGGCCTTCTGTTGGACATTCGCGAAAGAATCTTTCAAGTGAGTAAGATCACTGACTTCTTCAATTGTGTGGAGAAGGTTGGTTAGTTCAATGATCTCCGCCTGTTTGTGATGGATTGTTTCCTTAAGTTTCCTGATTTCAATAACCTGATTCTTACCTTTGCGGTAGTATACTTCGGCATTTTTTTGTGGGCTCAACTCTTTCTTGAGCTTAATAACAATTGACTTTTGGTTGTTATAGAAATTCTCGAGCTCAACCTTATCCACACCTTGAGGGATACGCGTCAGGTTGGCCATGATAAGGTCAGCCCATTGGGGATAGAGATTATCGCCATCCAATTCCATTAGCCGGGCAAGACTTTTTTCTTCGGATGAGGTTGCCTGCTTTAGTTTCTTCTTTACCTGGGATAGCTGCGCAGTCTTTTCCCTTTGAAATGCGTCTGACGAGGTCCTCATGATGAAGAAGTCATTAAGGGCATGGATGGGTTCATCGAAACTCTTCAAGGAGGAAGGAGAGGGCAACAGAGAAAGGAAATAACTTTCGGACTCGTTTACGATGGAAATCGTCGGCTTCTCCAGTTTGTTGAGGGTCTGCTTAAAAAGGTCCCATTTTTGATTGAGTGGCATGGTGTCAAATCCATGGTGGGTGAGGTATTTCCATACAGGTTTACCCAAGGTGTAATAAGTTGTTGGCAGTTCAGACTGCCTACGTTCGAATTCTTCATAGCTCCAGTCAATGTTACGCTCAAGTTCAGAAAGGGTCAGCAACAGGTCGGCTTCCATATTATTTCTGAAAATTTCATGTACCGAATGACCTTGAGACCACAGGACATTAGCGCGTGTGCCATGCATTTTAAAAACCAATGCATTTTCATTTTCCAATAGTATGGCAAAGCTTCTCTCATTCAAAAACTGATGTGTACCAACGACTTTGAGCATGCATATTGGGTGAAAAAGATCCACGCTGTTCTTGCGTGCTCGGTGGAAGGAGGCAGGGAAAGTCAGGCATTGAAAGTCCGGCTGAAGACTGGCCCTGATAAAAAAAGAAGACGAGGCATTGTTGAATTCAATAACTAACTCATCCTTGTTTTGACTGAAGCAGGAGACCAATGTAAATCCCCGGAGTTGTAGATCAAGGGTGATGGAAAGCTGACTGAGAAGAAAATAGCTGTTGTGCACAGTTGGTCAAATAAACTGATGGACTGCTCCAGGGGTTAACTGGAAGCATGCCGTTAAGACGTAAGTTACAATGTAATGCTCAGGCCATCGTAAGCTAAGGCAACATGGGAGGGTAATTCTTTTTCTACCTCTTTGTGCAGACCCATCTTGTGACTCAGGTGGGTGAAGTAGGTTTGGTTTGCACCGATTCGTTTAGCCATCTCAACAGCTTCTTTCAAATTGAAATGGGAGATATGTTTTTCCCTTTGCAGCGCGTTCAGTACCAGAATCTTGGTGCCCCGGAGCCTTTCGAAGGTTTCGTCGGGGATAAAATTCGCATCGGTGATGTAACTGAAGTCCTCAATTCTGAATCCAAAGACGGGCATGCGAAGATGTGTAACCACCAGTGGCACGCAATTGATACCCATGACCTGAAACGGCCTTCCGGTGATTTCAAAAAGTTGAAGTTGTGGGATGCCCGGATATTTGGTCGGTTCAAAGGCATAATGAAATTCATTGCGCAATTGTTCCAATACACCTTGATGGCCATAGACAGGCATGTCCTGGGCTTGAAGAAAATTATAGGCACGCACATCGTCCAATCCAGCGGTATGGTCTTTGTGACCGTGCGTGAAAAGAACGGCATCCAACTTTCGTATGTCCTCGCGCAACATTTGTTGGCGAAAGTCAGGACCGGTGTCGATCACAAGACTCTTGTCATCAAGCTGGAGGTGTACAGAGGTGCGTAGCCGCTTGTCGCGAAAGTCCAGGGATTGGCATACTTCACATTGGCACCCGATCACGGGTACTCCCTGAGAGGTGCCGGTGCCAAGAAATGTTATTTTCAATCCTTAGAGTTTCACTTCTTCCTGTGAAAGTTCTTCATAGAGTTTGCGGTTCTTTTCGCTGAACTTGCTGATGTCCAGGGTCGCGGTGCGCAGGATTTCCAGGAGGATATTGATCTTGCCTTCAGTAGTAAAGAACTTATTGACAATGATGATTTTCTGGTCGTGCAGGAGGCAGTAGCCTGATTTGAAATTTCCCTTTTCATACCGAAGGAAATAGTCTGACTCGGCGATCATTTCTTCCAGCTTAACCAGGAATTGATTGGTGTACTTAATCATTCGTAGCGGCGAATTTTTCCCGAAAGGTAGGTAAAGTCAATCGAGGTAGGCCATGTGCCTCATAATTTTTTATGGGCGACGAAGGTAAGCTACCCTTTTGATTTGTTTTCTTTACGCACTCAGATGAGCGATAAGCATTTATTGGTAATCATGGGTCCTACCGCCGCAGGCAAAACGGGGCTCGCCCTGCGATTGGCGAGGCATTTCTTAACAGAAATAGTCTCGGCGGATTCAAGGCAAATATTCAGTGAAATGGAAATTGGTACAGCCAAACCCACAAAGGAAGAGTTGATCGGGGCCAGGCATCATTTTATCGGCAGTCATTCCATCAAGGAAGATTACGATGCGGGTTCTTTCGGGAGGGAGGCGCGTGCGCTGATTGACAAACTGTTGGAAAATTATTCCATGACCATCCTCTGTGGGGGCTCAGGGCTGTATATTAAGGCAGCCCTGGAGGGTTTTGATGACCTTCCGGATGTGACTCCAGATATTCGCAGCAGGGTGATAGATGAATATAGGGAGAAAGGTCTGGCGTGGCTACAGGCGTCCGTGGAGGAATTGGATCCTGTATATTTTGAATCCGTTGATCGGAAGAATCCGCAGCGGTTGATGCGCGCACTTGAAGTGTATAAAAGCACAGGCAAACCTTTTTCCGAATTCCATAAGAAAGAAATGAAGACCCTCCCTTTTGGTGTAATCAAGATCGGGCTTGAACTTGAGCGGCAAGAATTGTATGATAGCATCGATCGGCGGGTAGAACATATGATCGAAGAAGGCCTGTTTGAAGAGGTGGAGAGACTTTTTCCGCAGAGACATTTGAATGCATTGCAGACTGTAGGATATCAGGAAGTATTTGATTTCATGGAAGGCAAGCACGACCGGGAGGAGGCCATTCGGCTAATCAAACGCAATACACGACATTACGCCAAAAGGCAACTCACCTGGTTTAAGAAAGACAAAGAGATAGAGTGGTTTCGTCCGGAGGATTGGGATGGGGTGGTGAAGTATATTTTGGCGCGTGTAGCAAAATGAATTATTTGGGCTGGAGCCCTTGTCTCATTATATATGAATAACCCCTCCCTTAAAGGCTGGGCTTGAGAATCAGGAGAGAATTTTGGGCCTGGTCCTAAATACAAAGAATGAAAAGAAGAGCCTTTATCAAAACTGCCGGTGCCCTCGCTGTCTTGTCGGGCGGACCAGCTTTGGCCAGGATTTCATTCCAGGACAAGTCAAAAATCAAGACCGTGCTTCGGGGCGGAAGATCTTTTTATCAGAACTCCTGGCAGGTGCTGGATATTGGAATTGACCAGGTTGGAAAGTTGAAGATAGGAACTCTGAATTCCATTCAGGCCGCGGAAACAATTGATGTGACGGGAAAATTTGTGTCACCAGGCTTCATTGACATACTTGCCGACAATGCGGCGAACCCCCAGCGCACTTATAAAATTTTTGAGAAGTATAAAGTGGCCGATGGTGTGACAACTGCACTGCAGATGCATGGCGGAAGTTCCACCTGCGCTGCCTACTACAAGACATTTGACGCCTTGCCGCATGCAATTAACTACGGCGTGTCTACGGCTGTCATGCAGGTGAGGTACAGCACCTCAGATGCCAGGGAAAGAATTAGGAAAGTGGAGACGTGCCTTGAAGAAGGTGCTTTGGGTGTTTCGCACAGCATTGAGTACCAGCCAACTCCTTATCCGGAAGTGCTCACCTACGCGAAGCTTGCGAAAAAGTATGAACGTCCGTTTTTTCTTCACTTGCGCTATTCGTCGTTGGAAAATGAATTGGAGGGTGTAGATGAGGCAGTCCGCATTGCCCGTGACAGCGGCGCGAGGGTCCACATCGATCACCTCCATTCCACGGGCGGAACTTTTCACATGAAAGAAGCGATAGTTAAAATAAAGACAGCTATTACTTCGGGTCTTGACATAACCTGTTGCGTTTATCCGTACTCTTTCTGGGCCACCTACCTGCATTCCAAACGGTTCGATGAAGGTTGGCAAAAGAGATATGGTCTGACCTACAACGATCTCCAACTTGTTGGCACCGGAGAACGATTGACAGCTGCAAGTTTTGCCCGATACCGTGAATTGAAAAAACTGGTCGCGGTACCTGAAGGCACCATGCCCTTGCGTGAAACGGTTGACCTGGCCCTCAAAGAGGACTTTTGTATGATTGGTTCTGATGGAGGGATTGAATACGAACCTCATGCAAATTCTCACCCCCGTGGTGCAGGTTGTTTTGCAACATCAATCCATCATGCGAAAGAAATTGGTATGCCGCTGGAGAAAATGCTGGAGAAAATGGTAACCCTTCCGCGGAATCTTATTTTACCAGCCCTGCAGCAACGTGGAATTCTTGCAGAAGGGGCGTGGGCTGACCTTTGTGTCTTTGCGCCGGAGAATGTGAATGGAAAGGCTACGGTCGCGAACCCAAATCAATTTTCCGATGGGATTGAAATGGTGGTCGTCAACGGGAACATGGCCTATCGGAACGGGAAACACCTTGCCCAAAGCGGTGTGGGAATTCATTACTAATTTCGCGCCAAATGATTCGACTATGATCAGAATTGATTTCTGTATGAATATTTGCACCTGTCTTGCCACCTGCTTTTCATGAAGAAAGTTCTGATCGTTACATACTACTGGCCCCCATGCGGCGGCATTGCCGTTCAACGTACGCTTAAATTTGTAAAATATTTACAGGAGTTTGGATGGATACCAGTAGTGTACACCGTGTCGAATGGGGAGTATCCGGAAAGAGATCCTTTTCTCGAGCAGCAAGTACCCGCATCTGTTGTGGTGTTGAAAAGGCCAATATGGGAACCTTATCAGTTGTATAAACTTTTCACAGGAAAGCAATCCGGTATCCAGGTGAACAGAAATAATCTCCGGTCAACAGGAAAGGGTAGCATCACTGAACGGCTATCATTCTGGATCAGGGGGAATCTTTTCATTCCGGATACACGGCGGTTTTGGGTTAGTCCATCAATAAAATTCCTGACGCATTACCTGGCGAAAGATAAAGTAGATGCCATCATTTCTACGGGTCCGCCACATTCCATGCATATGATTGCTATGGGGGTTTCCAGGAAGTTGGGGATACCCTGGCTGGCCGATTTCCGCGATCCGTGGACAACGATGGACTATTACCACGATCTCATGTTGTCTCCTTTTGCCGACAAGCGACACCATACCCTTGAGAGAAAGGTGTTGCAGCAAGCGAATTCGGTTGTTGTTGTTGGTGAATTTATCAAGAAAGAGTTTGATAATAAAGGTGCCGGGCATGTAACGGTGATTTCCAATGGCTTTGATGAATCTGATTTTGTGACTCCGGAGGTTGTTAGCCTTGACAAAGAATTTACCCTGGCCCACCTGGGTTCCTTTTTTCAACGCCGCAATCCTTTGGCGCTTTGGAACGCCATTGCATCCCTCAAGGCGGATAAACATCCGGTGGGTAAGCACATCAGGATCAAATTGGTAGGACGTGTGGATCCTTCGGTATTGAAATCCATCAAGGAGAATGGATTGGAAGGGAATCTTGATCTCATTGACCAAATGCCTTACAAGGAAGTTATTCGTCATATGAAATCGGCGCAATTGCTTTTGCTCCCCATTGATGATTTTGAAGGATCAAAATGGGTACTTACAGGGAAGCTCTACGAATACCTCGCAGCCCGGAGGCCAATACTCTGCATCGGACCCCTGGATGGTGATGCAGCCCGGGTCATTGGGGAGAGCCATGCAGGCAAAGCATTTGATTTCGCTGATGTTGGTGGAATAAAAGAATATTTAGTGGAGACTTATGAGCAATACAAACTTGGGGAGCTGAAAATACAGGGTGATGGAATTGAAAAGTATTCCCGCAAAGAACTTACCAGACAACTGGCCGAAGAACTGAATCGAATTTCGAAATGATCAAGATCGTAACTATCATTGGCGCTCGTCCGCAGATTATTAAGGCGGCGGCAATTAACCGGGCCATACGCGAGAGGTATGCAGACCAGATTACGGAGATAATTGTCCACACCGGGCAGCACTATGATGAAGGGATGTCACAAGTGTTCTTTGATGAACTTGGCCTTCCCAAGGAAAACTATAATCTGAATGCGGGATCAGGATCACATGCTGTTCAGACGGCCGCCATGATGGTTGGCATTGAGGACGTGCTGCTGAGGGAGAAGCCGGATTGTATTTTGCTCTACGGAGATACCAACTCCACCTTGGCGGCAGCCGTAGCGGCGGCCAAGATCCATTTGCCGGTTATTCATATCGAAGGGGGTGTTCGCTCTTTCAATAAAGGATTCCCGGAAGAAATCAACCGGCTGATCTGTGATCACCTGTCAACATTGGTTTTTGTCCCAACGCAAAATGGAGTGCAGAATTTATTTCATGAAGGGTTTGATGCGGGGAACCAGCCGCCGTTCTCCATCGACAATCCGAAGGTGTATTACTGTGGCGACATCATGTATGATAACAGCCTTTACTTTTCACAATTGGCGGCAACTAAATCTGATGTCCTTAAACGATTGAAGGTTGAAAAGACTTCGTTTGGTCTTGTTACCATGCATCGACCAAGCAATGTGGATGATGTAGCCGTGCTTAGCCGATTGTTTGAGACTTTCAATGAAATTGCCGTAGAAAGCAAAATAACATTGGTGCTTCCCCTTCATCCGCGGACGGTAAAACTCTTTGAAAGCCAGGTCGACCGCGCTGTGTATAAAAAAATTCTCGCCCAGCCTTTACTCAAGGTTATCCCCGCAGTTTCATTCCTGGATATCATTCAGTTGGAGCGGAATGCAGAAATAGTCTTCACAGACTCGGGAGGCGTTCAAAAGGAAGCCTATTACTTTCATAAACCTTGCGTGATCATGCTGGAGGAAACCCCCTGGGTGGAGTTGGCTGAAAGTGGTTCTGCGATTCTCACCGGTGCCGACGGCAGCAAAATCAAGAACGCCTACAAGGTTCTGTTATCCCGCAAGGACAAGCTTACCTACCCATCGGTATTTGGTGATGGCAAGGCGGCTTATTTTATCTGCGAAAAAATTATAGAAAACTTCAACCATGGATAAAAGTTATCCTGCAAGCAACTTCTTCCGGATCTCGGACCACTTTTTATATTCATCCATTCGCATGGCAGGGTTGCCTATGTACGTATAGTTTTCCTCGGTATTCTTGAGAATTACCGCACCCATCCCCGTCATGGTGTTGGGAGCTACGATACCTTTATTGATAATAGATACTGTCGGGGCGATCCAGCTGTTTTCGCCAATCCGCGCACTTCCACCAATCATGGCGTTGGCGATAATCAGCGAATTCCTTTCGATGATTACCCCATGGGCCACATGTACCAGGTTATCTATTTTGACATTCTCATGGATCTCTGTGTTCCCCAGAACTCCCCGGTCGATGCAGGTATTGTTGTGGATTTCAACGTTGTCATGGATGATCACATGTCCGATGTGCGTCAATGCTTCATAATCGCCGGTGCCGTCTTTTTCATAACCAAAACCATAGTTACCAATCGTGTTGTTGCACCCGATGATGACATGGTTGCCGATAATAGTTCCCTCAAGGATAATCGTATTGTGCAGAATGGTAGTATTCTCTCCTAGGGTACAGTTTTCCTCGATGACCACATGATGACCGACATAGCAGTTCTTTCCAATCTTCGCCGATTCATGGATGATTGCCGACTTTTCAATTTTGGCAGGTCGTTTTGTCTGGAACAAGGAATCGATGATCTGAAAGAAAATGAATCGAGGGTTGGCCACAATGAGAAAATTGCAGGACGCACCCTTAAGTTTAAGATAACTGACCTCTGTCAGGATCAACAATCCGATCTTAAGTGTAACTTGATCCAGCTGGTCGCAATTCTTGTCGCTCACCCAGCTCATTTGTGATGAGCAGTCCTTCCCAATGGATTCACCAAGACTCACCACGCCATTCACCAGGTGGTTCTTGTTTCCCACAAACCGGCTTTCCGGAAACATTTCGATTATTTTATCAAGGGAAAGTGAGTTCATAGGCACATGTTTATCAAATCACCCAACGTATCACCTGGAAGGCTTCGGCATACAAAGAGGTGATTTGTACGCCGCGAATGGTAGCTAGGGACCGAATAAAGTTATCATTGAGGTAAGACCGATGTTTCTGCGAAGAATAGGCGTTGAGTGCTTTCACTTTATTTTCAACATGCCTTGATTCGAGTTTAATAAAACAATCAGTACTAAAAGAAACATTGTTCCAGGGAAGTTCATAGCCGAGGATGGATGTATGCTTAAATGCCCGAAGCCCTTCTTCCGAAATCACCTGGTGATCTTGATGGATGTCGGCGGGAGTTGGCAAGAAGACAAGGTCTGGGTTCACCTTTGCCCGTATATCGATCAATTTTTCCAGGATATCCTGCCTAAATTCCTTGAAGCGCCGCACGTCAAAATCGTAGAGGATAAGGTTGGCAGGTGGGATGCCGAGGATCTTTGTAGCGACCTTCACTTCTTTTTCCAGGGTATCGGGTGGAAGTGGTGGGGGGAGCGACTTGGTGCAGATGGAAAACGCGACATAGTGCACTTCGGTTCCCTCTTCAATCAATCGGGTAATGCTGCCACCGCAACCCAATTCTCCATCATCGGTATGGGGCGCCAGCACTAACGCACGTTGAGATTTCTTCATGGGGGAAATTTAGAGAAAAATTATTATCGGCTAAGTGTCTTTATTTTCCAGCCACGGATTGAGGATTAACATGGATGGAGATAAGCCATGCAAATCCGGTAATCCGTGACTATTTTGAATTTCCAATACCAATCAAATTCAACCCTTTCTTGAATAATTCATTTGCATCAGGCGAAATCCGCAGCCATAGCATCATTGCACCGAATACGATTGTGATGATTGTTGACCTGATGAGAATGTCCAGGATTACAAAATCAATTCTTGGAATCGCGAGATGAGCCAACCACGCCAATGCAGCAATCCCGATCAGTTTCAGGAATGCAAAAGAGAAAGGTTGCAAGTCAATCTTGACCCAGATAAAAATGAATTTGACGAGGTTGAAGATTATGAACGCCAGAGCTGATCCCATGGCGGCACCATTGATTCCATAGCGCGGAATCAAAAGGTTGTTGGTGGCGATGAGTGAAACGGCGAGGATCAGGATGAGGACTATATTAAACCAGTAGTATTTGGAATACACAATAATCTCACTGCTTGGTCCAAAGAGCATGTCCACAAGCTTGCCCACCCCGACGATCACCACAACCCAACGACCGGCTTCGTAAATGCTTCCTTTGGGCATTAAGGCAAAAATGGAATCAAGATTGGCGACAACTCCGATCAGAAGCAATGTTCCAAGTATGAATTGGTTAAGCGCCGTTTTGTGATATATTTTTTTTATTTCCTCCTTGTCATTCTTTTCAAAGGCGCGCGAAATGAGAGGAGAGGCCACCTGGGTCATAGCCCGCTTGGGAATTTCAATCACCGTAGCCATGTAGAATGATATGCTATACACGGCCACAGGTGCAAGCCCCAACAAGCCTGCGACCATAAGACTATCCACTTTCCCCACGATGATCAGTCCTGCGGTTCCAGCAAAACTCAGGAGGCTAAATCGAATGATCTCAGCCCGTAGGTTGGGTTCAATGACCGTTAGATCAAGGGTTGTATGAAGGTGACCCTGCAGTGCCAGCGACGCGACGAGAACCAACAGGCAAATGGCGTAAATCAATACCGTGCTCGTCACCAGTTGCGGGAATGTCAGGAGTCCCTTGAAATACATCACAACAACAACTGCCAGCAACAACCTCACGATGATTTCTTTTAACAGGTTGGGAAGTATATTCTTAAGGAGAGACCTGGAATATACTTCCATCAAGGTGGTGATGACGGTTATAAAACTGAGCCAAAGAACGAGTCCTGAGTAGTGAATAAACTCTTGTGCGTTGACCTGAAAGTAACTGAGGATGGGCTGTTCAAATATAAAATAGATCACCAGAAAAAATCCGAATGCCAGGATGGCTGCCAGCAGAATGATATTAATAAAGCTTCTGGCATGCGAAAGCTTTCCTATAAATCTTGGAAAAAAGCGGATGATACTCTGGGCAAGTCCAAATTGAGCAAATTGTGCCAGCAGGATAGCCGCATCTTGAACAGTTCTCATAAGCCCAACCTGTTCAGGAGAGAGAAAGAGAGGATACAGGTACAACAAATTCAGGTAGCCAATCACCAGTCCGATGTAAGAGATAACGGTGGTGATGATACTTTGTCGTACGATGACACCCATGGGTGGAGATTATCTGCCCGCAAAATACTTTATTTGTGAAACATTTAACCCTTCTGTGAGCATCTGTAAATATGTTTTGGGGAGAGAAAAAGATTCAATTTCTGTTTGAGCGCCTGTATTCAGTTGCGTTGAAGGGCATGAACTACGGGCGCGCCAGCGACTACCAACACAATGGTGAAGGGGAGGTCCTGAAAATGATCAGCAGCAGGGTCGGGAGAAACGATGCTGTCCTTTTTGACGTAGGTGCCAACAAAGGTGAATTTTCCCGGCGCATCCTTGACGCATGGCAGGAGAGAACGTTTCAATTATTTGTTTTTGAGCCTTCCAGGAAAACATTTTCATTGCTTCAGGAGGCATTACCAAAAGCGCCCTCCGTGCACTTGGTGAATATGGGCCTGGGAGAACGACCCGACACAGTGGAATTGTATACAGACCGCGATGGTTCCGGGCTCGCCTCAGTATATGCGAGGGACCTTTCCCATCGCCACATTGATTTTTCCAAACACGAAACCGTTGAGCTTACCACACTCGACATGTTTTGCGAACAAAATGCCATTGCCTCCATCGACTTTCTTAAGCTGGATGTGGAGGGTCATGAACTTGCAGTACTGCGAGGCGGAAAAAAAATGTTTGATGCCGGCGATGTGAGGATTGTTCAATTTGAGTTCGGTGGATGCAACATCGATTCGCGCACTTACTTCAGGGACTATTACAATTTCTTCAAAAAAGACTTTGAACTCTATCGAATATTATCAAATGGTTTGAAGAAAATTGAGAAATATTCTGAGAAGCTGGAGATTTTTCAGTCGGCGAATTATCTGGCGATAAGTAAAAGAAACCAACCGCAGTCCTGATAACTATGGTGAGCGTTATTTGAGTCCTCTCTTCGAAATTTGAATCTTCTCAGGTCCTGCTGCCCCAGCTCGCTTCGCCACGATCAAGCCATCCACAGAATAACTTTCATCAAGATTTGCCTCACACACAATTGTATATCCATGGGATTCGAGTTTTGCCATGCACTGAGTATGAAGGGGATTGCTGTGTGTGGAAATGAAGAGGTAGTCTATTTCGTGGTGATGCAATGCCGCTTCGCAGCCCTCCAGCATTTTCAATTCGTAGCCCTGAATGTCGCTGTGCAAGATGTTCAGGTGGATAATGTCGTGTTTGGACATGAGAAAATCAGCTGAATAGAAAGGGATGTTGGGTCGGAGGTCAGCTTTGTCGGTGATGAACCCAAGATCAAAAACACCGGTGAGCCCATTCAATTTGAAATTCAATTTTCCGAAATTCATTTTGTGCGGATCTGGCTCCACCATAAGGCATCTTGCGCCAGCCACCTGGCGGGCGAACCACATGGAATAGAAAGCCCAATAGCTTCCAAGCTCCATCATAATTCCGTCTTTGGGAATGAAAGGAAGTATTTCAGCGAAAGCAAATTCCTCCTGAGGCTCGTGCACACCCTGGTTCGCCAATAGAAGGTGGGTATTTCCGTAATCGTAATAGCTGCCGAGGGTAATCTTCAATCCGTTGTGAGCAAGTTGGTGATTCTTGAAAATTTTTCCCGCATCGGTCACTCGTTTCAGCTTTTGATTGTCAGGACTAGCCTTCACGATGTCAATCCTTTCCCTCCAGTAGGGTGTTAACTGATATCGGGGAAACGCCTGGTGAAACCTGAAGTCAAAATAATTGACTTGATTCAGGATGAGCAGGAGTGCATTATACAAGGCTGGAATATTCTTTATTTTTTGTTTCAGGCCCATCCCGCTAATTTTGAGGCAATTATACTCAATATCACTTGCAGATGATCATTGTTCGCCTCCGGGGTGGCCTCGGCAATCAACTTTTTCAATACGCTGCCGGTAAAGCCCTGGCGGAGCACCACCGGACCGAACTTCTTTTGGACCTGTACACCTACACCAGGCATCGCTACCGAAAATTTGAGTTGTCAATGTTTAATATCGCCGCAAGGGAGGCAAGCCGAAAAGAGGTTCATCTCTACACGGGCGGCAATCCGTTGTCCCGCTATCTGAACAAGAAGAATAACTATATTCATTGCCCCAAGGTTTTTGCCCAACCACACTACCACTTCTATGAGGACTTCTTCTCCTTGCCTGGTGATCTTTACCTTTCAGGATTCTGGCAGAGCGAAAAGTATTTTTCTACTATAGCACCGGTCATTAGTTCCCACTTTACCCCAGGTAAGCAATTGGACGAAGTTAATGACCATCTTCAGAAAAAAATGCAATCCGAAAGCAGCGTGGCCGTCCATGTGCGCAGGGGAGATTACTCATCTGCCACTGCATACAATTCTTTTTTTGGCTTGCTGCCGATGGAGTATTATGAAAAGAGCATCGCCCGGATGCAACAGGAATTGAAGGATCCTCAATTTTATTTCTTCTCAGACGATCCTACCTGGTGCAAACAAAATTTCCCGTCCATAAATGCTATTTTTATTTCCCACAACCATGGAGAGGAGGCATATAAGGACTTGTTGCTTATGTCCAGTTGCCGGAATAACATCATAGCCAATAGCACATTCAGCTGGTGGGGTGCGTGGCTTAACACCTACATCGATAAAAAGGTCATAGCTCCTGCACAATGGTTTCGCCTCAACTACCAGACTAAGACGGAGCCTGTGTACCCAAGTCGTTTCTACAATACCAAAGACCTGATTCCCTCATCGTGGACAAAAATATGAGCCGGCGGCGTATTGTAATGATGGCAAATGCAGGTCACAAGCCCTGGGACACCCGCATATTTCATAAAGAAGCAAGGTCTTTGCAACGGGCGGGATACAAGGTAGTATTGATCATACCTCATTCCGAGGATTATGAAAAAGACCACATTCAAATTGTATCCATACCCTTGCCCCGGAAAGGATGGGAACAATTGGTGAAATGTCCGTGGAAGATTCTCCGCAAAGGCCTTGAACAGCCTAAAGAGGCGGTCTTTCACCTGCATGATTCCGAACTGCTGCTGGTTGGAATTGCGCTTAAAATAATGGGGCGAAGAGTGATTTATGACGCCCATGAAGACACACCCTTGCAGATTTCCTACCAACATTGGATACCTGGATTGATCAAGCCCATGTATGCCTTGTTTTACAAATTGTTGGAGAAACTGGCCGGTTGGTGGTTTGATGCCATTATCGTCGCTGAACCCGTAATCGCCAAATACTTTCCACTGAAGAAGGTGGTGTTGATTCGCAATTTTCCTATCGCAGAGTCTTTCAGGCGTGAACCCATTGATGCTGACAGAAAGGATTATCTAACCTATGTGGGTTTGCTAAGCAAGGTCCGAGGTGTGGTTGAAATGCTGGAAGGACACCGGTTGGCAACAGAGAAAGTCAAGGTTGATTTTGTTCTGGGAGGAAAATTTGCGCCTGCCTCTTTGGAACAGGAATTGTTGCCAAAGTATAAAGTCCAGTACCGATCCTGGTTGTCATACGATGAAATGATATCGGTGTTGTTCTCATCAAAGATTGGAATTATTGTGCCTCATCCCATCGAGCGATACAAAACAAATTACCCCGTCAAACTTTTCGAGTATATGGCAGCCGGCTTGCCGGTAATCGCAGCGAAAGAGGGGGAGTCAGCGAACTTTGTAAAAGAAGTTTCTGCAGGAATACTTGTAGATCCTTTAGATGAGAAACAGATTGCTGAAGCCATCATCACCTTGATGCAAGACCCTTCCCAGGCGAAAGCGATGGGCCTTCGCGGGCGGCAATTGATCTTCGATAAATACAATTGGGAGAAAGAGTCGGAAAAACTTTTGCAACTTTATCAAACACTCGGGGATGTTTAAGAATATTTTCAGGGTTCTTGGCAGTTTAGGCATTCATCCAAAATTGGTTTGGGCAAGTATGAAAGGCTGGCCATACTTTAGTCGGGACCATCGCGAGATGAAGAGGCAACTCAGAGGGAATCCCGACATCACGATCGGGAGTCTTTATCCCGTGCTGCGAGAGCGTTTTGAAACAAATGGCGATCTGAAGAGCCATTATTTTCACGAAGACCTTTGGACGGCACGCCGGGTATTTGAGAATAACCCTTTGAAACATGTTGATGTGGGCTCACGGGTTGACGGCTTTGTGGCCCACGTGGCGTCTTTCCGCGAAATTGAAGTCTTTGACATTCGTCCCCAACAGGCCAGGGTTAGAAATATCCGGTTTGTGACCGCTGACTTTATGAATATTGATCCTTCGCTGCATGACTACACAGATTCTCTCTCTTCTTTGAACGTCATCGAACATTTTGGATTGGGCCGTTATGGAGATCCCATCGATGTGAACGGTCACCTCAAAGGTCTTGACAACATGAAGAAGGTGCTCAAGAAAGGAGGAACATTTTATTTTTCAACCCCCATTGGACCGCAGCGTATAGAATTCAATGCGCACCGGGTGTTCAGCCTGGAGTACCTGCTAAGAATATTTTCAGGGGATTATTCGATCAACATTTTTTCCTATGTTGACGATGAGGGTGACCTTCATGAGAACATTCCGCTGACGCAGGAAGGAATAAGAACAAATTTTGGCTGCAGGTTTGGATTTGGGATTTTTGAAATGACGAAGAATTGATTCGTTGAATCATCGAATCAATTTCCCTGGATTCTCCTTCACAAAACTCTCCCATGAACTCTTATTGCTCTTCACCGCGCCATCCTGATAATGATGGCAAACCGCCACGGCTAGCGCATCACTGGCATCGAGGAGTTTTGGCAGTTCCTTCAAATTGAAAATCTGCATCAGCATTCTTGCGACCTGCTCTTTGGAGGCATTGCCATTGCCGGTGACCGACTGCTTTACCTTCCTGGGGGCGTACTCGGTGATGGGAATTTCCCGGTAAAGGGCAGCCGACATGGCGACACCCTGTGCACGGCCAAGCTTTAGCATTGACTGGACATTTTTACCGTAGAAAGGAGCCTCGAGGGCCACCTCGTCAGGAATGAATTCATCGACCAGGGCGAGCACCCTGTCGAAAATCTTTTTGAGCTTTAGCTCGTGTGAACCATACTTACCTAGTTGAATTATTCCGAATTGAAGTATAGTCATCTTGCTGCCGCGAATAAGGATCACTCCGTACCCCATCACATTGGTGCCAGGATCGAGTCCCAGGATGATGCGTTCTTTGGAAGGGAGGTTTCCTTTCACTGGTTTTTTATCAACTTTGCCCACGCCCGAAATTACTGACATCTTTCTTATGGTATTGATATTCGTCCTCATTTTAAGTTTATACAGTCTTATGCTCATGGCCTTTCTGGTCGGTTGGTCGGAGGCCAGATGGCAAGTGTCTCCCCCGGAAGGGACAACAATGAATGGTATTTCGGTGGTGATAGCATTCCGGAATGAAGAAGCGCATCTCCATGACCTAATCAACGACCTTGCAGCACTTGCCTATGTGAAGGATTGTTTTGAAGTCATCCTCGTAGATGACCATTCAACCGATCGATCGATGGGGGTGGTAAGAAAAGAGATCGGGAATTTGAGGAACTTCCGGGCGATTGAACTGCCGGAAGAGAATTCGGGCAAGAAGCAGGCGCTTGATTTTGGCATTCGCCAGGCGAAATTTGAAATCATTGCCACCAGCGACGCTGATTGCCGGTTCGACCCTCAATGGCTGTGGCAAATTTCAACCTATTTCGAGAAGGAGGAAACACAATTGTTGGTGGGGGCAGTCAAACTTAAATCCGGGGCTTCCCTCTTCTCCCGGCTTCAGGCGCTTGAATTCTCGAGTTTAATTGGGTCTGCGGCCGCGACGATTGGCCTCGGACATCCGGTAATGTGCAATGGTGCAAATCTTTCCTTCAGGATAGCCGCATTCGTCGAGGTGGGTGGATATGATGACAACATTGCAATACCCTCAGGCGACGATGAGTTTCTGATGCGCAAGATCTTCAGGAAGTATCCCGACGGGGTTTCTTTCCTGAACGTGCAAGAAGCGGTTGTTACCTCACAACCTCAATCTACATTGTCCGGTTTTCTAAGTCAACGCATCCGGTGGGCGGGCAAATGGAAACACAATAAGGACACGCTGTCCCGCGCTTTGGCCGTGTTCATACTTCCCGCACAGTTGTCCTACGTCGGATTGTGGTATGCATTCTTTCTTGAACCGGACATGGTCATCACATTTCTCCTCATCAAGATGATCCTTGAGGGAGTCTTTCTCGCCGGAGTAGCCCGGTTTCTCCGAGAAAGGATTGATCCGGTGTCTTTTGTACTTTGGCAGGTACTCTATCCTTTCTATGCAATTGGTATCGGATTGTTATCACTCCGCGCATCCTATCGGTGGAAGGATAGAAAATATAAGTGAACACGCCGCCTTGGGTAATTTTCTCCTAATTTTACCGTTAGGAGATCGCTATGCCCACATCCGAATTACAGAAGAAATTAGACCGCAAAGAACTGGAGCTTAACGCTTTGCTGGAGATCACTCAGGCGATCAACAGCAACGTACCCGAAGAGTCATTGTATAAGATGTTCAATTTTACCCTGCGGTCTAACCTGAATATCCGGAAGCTCGCATTATATGTTTTTGACGAACAATGGAACTGCAAGGTGAATTTTGGATCGAAGACCAATTACTTAAAATCCGAATTGGATGATCGTTTTCACCTCATTCGCCAGGTGCATCGCCTCACCGAGTTTGACGGAGAATGCAATTTCCATGAATTTGACCTGGTCATTCCCGTTGCGCATCAAAGTGATACATTGGCAGTAGTCTTTATTGGAGGATTGGAGTCCAGCAAACTCAATACAGACTCCGAAGACAGCGTTAAGTTTATTCAGGCGCTCAGCAATATCATCATCGTGGCAATCGAAAATAAAAAACTTGCACGAAAGCAACTGGATCAGGAGGCATTCCGCAAAGAGCTGGAGATCGCCAGTGATGTTCAACAATTTCTGTTCCCGGATAAGCTCCCCAATACAGGACATTTGAAGATGGCGGCAAGTTACCTGCCGCACGATATGGTGGGAGGAGATTACTATGACTACGTCCCGATCAACAAGAACCAATTTTTGCTCTGTGTGGCGGATGTAAGTGGAAAGGGTATTGCCGCAGCGCTCATGATGTCAAATTTCCAGGCCTCCTTGCGCACCCTGTTGAGGCAAATGCCAAACCTGTCCGAGATCGTCGAGGCTCTAAACTACCAGGTGCTTGAAAGCGCAAAAGGAGAAAGATTCATCACGTTCTTTGGAGCCATCTATGATATTAATCTGAAGACCTTGGTATATGTAAACGCCGGACACAACCCGCCGTTACTGTGGAATAAGAAGCACGGTATCCGGCTTCTGGAAGATGGTTGCACCGTGCTTGGCGCCATGCATCCCCTGCCGTTCCTTAAAGAAGGATTTATTACCGACCTGGATGACTTCGTACTCTTCTGCTATACCGATGGATTAACCGAGACCATAAACGAAAAAGGAGAAGAGTTTGGGCAATCCTCCCTGATGGAATACTTCGAAGCCAATCACTACAAGGATTTGAATACCATGCACCAGGATATAATCGTGAGGCTGGACGGATTCAAAGGCAAGAACAGTTACCGGGATGACATTACCATGCTATCCTGTAGGGTGGAGTAAGGCAATAAGGAATTAAAAATTAGGAAATATGGGGCTAAGGTTTGATTCATGGTGAATTTTTTTCGAAACCCTTTCTTTCTGCCGTGGCTCTACCCACAACTTACCTGGAGGATAGAGACGATCAGCAAGGAGCTTTACCTCACTTTTGATGACGGCCCGGTACCCGGACCAACAGAATTCGTTCTCGAAGAACAGCGGAAATTCAAAGCGACTTCCACCTTCTTTTGTATCGGCGACAATATTCAAAAGTATCCTGAGATTTTTCAGCAGGTAGTGAATGATGGTCACACGATAGGCAATCACACCTTCAATCATTTGAGCGGCTGGGGCGCAAGCACACCCCATTATCTGGAGAATATTTCATTATGCGAGGATAAGATTGGCACTCGAAATTCAGGTCTGACGAAACGGCGGCTATTCCGCCCGCCCTATGGACGAATTACCAGGGACCAAATAGCAGCATTAAGCGAATACCAAATTGTAATGTGGGATGTGCTCACACATGATTATGCCCGTAGCTTATCGGCAGAATCATGCTTAAAGGGCTCTATCGCTGCCGTCCGCCCCGGTTCAATAATTGTTTTTCATGACAGCCTTAAAGCCGAAAAGAATTTAAGGTATGTCTTGCCTCGCTTTATGGACCATTTTGCCAGCCAGGGATACTCTTTCAAATCCCTCCGTTGAATTCCTGATCTTTGCTCCCTTAAACTGCAGGATGAAAAAAGTTCTTGTCTGTCCATTGGATTGGGGTCTCGGGCATGCGACCCGGTGTATCGCGATCATTATGGAATTGCAACGGCAGGGTGCAGAAGTGATCATCGGAGCATCTGGTGATTCAATGGAATTGCTTCGGTTGGAATTCCCTGAAGTCAAGTTCTTTGAATTACCAGCTTACAATCCCATGTATTCTGCCGGTGATGGGATGGTCTTCACAGTGGGTGCACAACTTCCCAGGTTTCTTTCGGTCATTCGCCAAGAGCATGACATGACTGAAGAAATTGTAAAAGAGCAGCAGGTCGATGTGATTATTTCTGATAATCGATATGGTTGCTGGTCATCAAAAATCCATTCAGTTTTCCTGACACACCAGGTGAAGATACCGATGCCGGTTGGTTATCGCTGGCTATCTCCAGCGGTGAATTATTTTTCCAGGCTGGCAATCGGGAAATTTGGGGATGTGTGGATACCCGACCAACCCGGGAGCGGCCTGACTGATTCTTTTCTTCCAAAGAACAACCAGTTCAAATACATTGGTTGGATTTCGCGTTTTAAGCGAAGACGTGATGTTTCCCGAAAGTATGAAATCATCGGCCTGGTATCAGGACCAGAACCTCAGCGGAGTATCTTTGAAAAGAATCTGGAGGAAGAGTTGAAGAAATCTGGTTGCCAGGCATTGCTGGTGACAGGCGAACCTCATCGACCTCATCGCGATAGGATTGGCAACATGGAAAAAATAAATCATTTGAAGAAGAGTGAACTGGAGGAGGCAATCCTTGCCTCGGATATAGTCATTAGCCGCAGTGGTTACAGCACCATCATGGACCTCATTGCACTGGGTAAGAAAGCGATTTTTGTGCCCACACCCGGACAGGGAGAACAGATTTGCCTGGCGGATAACCTTGCTGAACAGGAGTTGGTGGTAGCAATGAGCATGGATGATTTTTCTTTGGGTCGCGCATTGGAACAATCTATCCGGTTCAGGGGATTGGGTGCCTTGGTTCCGCAATCAGGCCTTTTGTCAAATGCAATCGAGAGCATATTAATATGAATAGATTTATTAGAGGTTTTGGGTATGCCGGGAAAGGAATCGTCTTTGCATTTTCGGAGCAACTAAATCCTAAAATTCATGCACTTGTTGCCATCATCGTGATTGCAGCAGGGTTTTATTTCCACATCACTTCACTCGAATGGCTGGCAATTGTCATCGCTATTGGCTTGGTGATGACCTCAGAGCTCATTAATACAGCATTGGAATATGTCGTGGATCTTGTTTCTCCTGAACACAAGCCGCTGGCTGGTAAGATCAAGGACATTGCCGCCGCTGCCGTCTTGATGGCTGCGATTACTGCCGCAGTGGTAGGGGTGGTGGTGTTTGGAAAGTATTTGGGTTAATGGTTCTGTATTTCAAATATTGCCTAATTCGTAATTCGTAATTTTTTCTATGAAGTGGATCGACACGCACACCCACATTTACGCAGATGAGTTTAATGCTGACCGCAAAGAGGTGATCCAGCGCGCCATGGATGCTGGTGTAGAGAAATTGTATATGCCGAATATCGATCATACTTCGATTGACGGCATGCTTGAAGTAGAAGCGAGTCATCGGGGAAATTGTTTTGCCATGATGGGCTTGCACCCCTGTTCAGTAAAAAAAGATTTTGAGAAAGAGCTATACATTGTGGAGCAATGGTTGTCAAAAAGAAAATTTTGTGCCATTGGTGAGATGGGTATTGACTTATATTGGGATAAGAGTTTTTGGGAGGAGCAAAAGGAGGCGTTCATCATCCAGGTGAACTGGGCGAAGGAGTTTGATTTGCCCATTATCATTCACTGCCGTGAATCGATGAACGAAACCTTGGAAATACTCGAACCCCTCGTGGACGAAACACTAAAGGGGATCTTTCATTGTTTCTCGGGCAATGCGGATCAGGCAAAAAGAATTAAGGCTATGGGGTTTTATATGGGAATAGGAGGGGTGGCAACATTTAAGAACGGTGGACTTGACAAGGTTTTGCCGGATGTTCCCCTGGACAAAATTGTGCTGGAGACCGACAGTCCATATCTCGCCCCGGTTCCTCACCGCGGAAAGCGGAACGAACCTTCCTACCTTAGCGTGATTGCTCCCAGGGTTGCAGAATATCTTCACGTGAGTCTGGAAGAACTGCAGGTGACCACAACGGAAAATGCTATGAAAATATTTGGATAAGGACAGACTAAACCTTTTTAGCATTTCATTTTTCTTTGCGTCCTCGGCCCTTTGTTACAATTTTGGCAATGATTCTATCCGGTAAATACGTATGAATTATAAAACCCTTACTATCAACACCGCGCTGCCTGCCAAACCGAGGGCAAGAGTCCTCATCATCTATACCGGCGGAACGTTTGGAATGGTGCACGATGCGGAGGGCGTCCTCCTTCCATTTGATTTTTCGTTGATTCTTGAGCACTTGCCTACACTGAGGAACTTGTTTCTGGAGATCACGGTGATATCATTCGACAACCCGATTGATTCTTCCAACATTGAGCCTGAACATTGGCTTATGATTGGGAATATGATCAAGGACCAATACGACAAGCAGGATGGATTTGTCGTGCTCCACGGAACCGACACGATGGCTTATACCGCTTCTGCATTGA
This sequence comes from Cytophagales bacterium, assembly GCA_025358885.1. Lineage (GTDB taxonomy): Bacteria > Bacteroidota > Bacteroidia > Cytophagales > Cyclobacteriaceae > ELB16-189. The sequence goes on from JANYHW010000026.1 coordinate 42,919, forward strand.
GTTTTATGCTTCATGGCCTGTCAAAACCCGTTGTGTTTACGGGAGCACAACTTCCGATCACTGAGCCAAGGTCGGATGCACGGGAGAATCTCATTACTGCATTGGAGATTGCCTCGGCGCATGGTGGAGGCAAACCCCTTGTGCCTGAAGTTTGCATTTATTTCGATTATGAATTGCTCAGGGGCAACCGAACAAAAAAAGTGGAGAGCATGCATTTCGATGCCTTCAGCTCAGAGAACTATCCGCCCTTAGCGAAGGCGGGTGTAAAAATTGATTACAACCTTCCCGCGGTATTGCCTTCCCGCGGCGGGTCGCTTGGCTTATTGTCAAGGTTCGATACAAACGTCTCTATACTCAAGCTCTTTCCTGGTATCAACAGCTCGACTGTTGAGGCTTGTCTGCACAACGCAGATTTGAAAGCGTTAATCATTGAGACGTTCGGCTCTGGTAACGCCCCTTCAGCTGCCTGGTTTGTTGAGCGACTCAGGAAAGCAATTGAAAGTGGGCTTATGGTGGTGAATGTTTCCCAATGTCCTGGAGGGATGGTTATTCAAGGCAAGTATGAGACCAGCAGGTCACTGGAAGAAATCGGGGTAATCAGCGGCGGCGATATGACCATAGAGGCTGCCGTGACGAAGGTAATGTTACTGTTAGGTCAATACGGGGTTGAGAAGGCAAAGAAATTGATGAGAGAGCCTCTGGCGGGTGAGCTAAGCATTGCGTAGAGGTCTCCATTGATGTCAGTGCAATGAATCGTCGATAAGTGATTTGCATATTCAGATCATTTTAGGAGAGGGCGGGATTAACTTCGTTGCCCGGTTTGGGGGAGGCTTCAGATCAACCATTCAATCGCTTCGCGCTTGCCTTTCTCGTTTTATTATGTTTTTCTGTTCATGCTTCAGCCGAGACAGCTGGCATGAACCTCAAACAAAAAGGTTCGCTATCGCGGACGGTTTGATCTGGCGGAGAGGGCGGGATTAACTTCGTTGCCCGGTTTGGGGGAGGCTTCAGGTCAACCCTTCAATCGCTTCGCGCTTACACTTTTTGTTTTTCTGTTCATGCTTCAGCCGAGACAGCTGGCATGAACCTCAAACAAAAAGGTTCGCTATCGCGGACGGTTTGATCTGGCGGAGAGGGCGGGATTCGAACCCGCGATACCCTT
>JANYHW010000181.1 GCA_025358885.1 Cytophagales bacterium
CTTTGCGAAAGTGAACCACTACTTCGTCATTGCCGGATGTTTTATCCTCCTGGGGGTCACGGTCAACCTGGACCTTCTAAAATACTTTGTAGGAAAAGAATTCTGGGATGGCCTGTCTATTGTCCCCATCTTATTGCTTGCCTATCTCTTTCTTGGCATCTATTACAACATCAGCATCTGGTTCAAACTTACAGACAAGACGTATGTCGGGACGTTGATCACTCTGGGAGGTGCCGCTATCACAATCATGGCCAACTATTACCTGATCCCCTTGTGGGGATATACCGGCAGCAGCTGGGCCGCCCTCCTGTGTTACGCTGCCATGGCCATCGCATGCTATGGACTAGGTCAAAAATACTTCCCCGTCCCTTATCGGGTGGCCGATGCACTGGGCTACATATTCTTTTCCTTCATACTGATCCAAATCTCATATCGATTTGTACTCTCCAACCAGTTTGCGGCAACGGGTCTCCACACGCTGTTGCTTATGTCATTTGCGGGAATCACCTACTGGCGCGAAAGAAAATATTGGAAGGAGCCCATTTGAAGGGCTTCTCCACAGACCAATCACCCTTGTTTTACGTTGTAATATTTGGCAAAGGCATTCTGCAAGTGATACCCACCATGTTTGAAAATTTCTTTAATTTTGAGGCTGTTTCATAATGTATTTCCGACGTTTATAGCGTAGTCCGGTGAAAAGCCCCTTCCACAAAATCTCCCTTTTGATCCTGCTTGTTTTTGTAGGTTTTTCTGCCATTGCCCAAAAGGAGAAGAAAAAAAAGGCTGTAAGCCCTCAATCCAATGAAATGCGGTTGAGGGAGGCCGAATTCTTCTTCACCGAAGGAGAAAAGTATTTCATGCTGGAAGATTACACAAAGGCTCTCCTTTTCTTTCAGCGGGTTATTGAATTGAACCCTGAGAATCCCACGGTATACTACAAGAACGCGGAAATCCTTTCCAAGAGCAACAAAGATGACGATCTCGAACGCGCTGCGCTGAGCATTGAAAATGCCTTACGACTTGAGAAGAAAAACAAATACTTCTACCTCCTGGCTTCCAACATTTACAACAGCATGGCTAATTTCTCCAAGGCTGAACAGGTGCTGGAAACCATGATGAAGGAAATAAATGGTACAGAGGAATACCTCTATGAACTGGCCGCCATTTATCAATACGATAAGAAGCCTGATGAGGCGGTCAAGGTCTATAATCGTGCAGAGAGCGTCATGGGAATCAATGAAGTTTCATCATTGCAAAAATTAAAAATATTCCTTGAGGCGGGGAAAATTAACGAAGCGATTGAAGAAGGTGAAAAACTCATGTCTGCCTATCCGGATGAGGAGCGTTATGCTATGGGCTTTGCTGAAACGCTGGCACAAAAAGGGCAAGTGAAACGCGCGGTTGAAATCATGGAGACCTATCTTGTCAACCATCCGGAAGCAGGCACCGCGAAAATATTGCTTGCAGGCTTTTATAGGCAAAATGGCCAGGAAGTCAAGGCACGGGAATTGTTGAAGGCCGCATTCCTTGATGCCTCTGTTGACATCAGCTCGAAAGTAATTGTGTTGAGCACATATAATACCCTTATCAATCAAAATCATGCGAGGAGCACAACAGACTCTTCACTGGAATCATTTGCTCTTGATCTCTTTGATGAACTCAAAGCCAATTATGATGATGAGCCAAATGTTCACGTCGTTGGGGGAGACCTCTATATCGCACTAAGACGCAATGATGATGCACAGCGTGAATATATCAAGGCCATCCAGAAAGGAACTTCGAGTTTTGAGGCCTGGCAGAACCTCCTCGGACTTCAATCGGAAGCAAACCAATTCGACAGCCTGATCGTGTACTCTGAAAGAGGCATGGAGGTTTTCCCCAACCAAGGAATGCTTTATTATTTCAATGGCTATGCACACATCCGCAAGAAGCATTACCGGGATGCCACCACCGCCCTTGAGCAGGCAAAAAGACTGTCTTCCAGTAATCCGGCATTTGTCAGTGATATCAACGGGATGCTGGGTGATGCCTATAATGGAACAAAGGAATATGGCAAGTCAGACGCTTCCTTTGATGAGGCCCTCAGCTTTAATCCCAACAATGATTTTGTGCTGAATAACTACAGCTATTTCCTCGCATTGAGAAAAGAGAATCTGGAAAAAGCCGAGCGAATGGCTGGCCTTGCGGTAAAAAACGAGCCAAACAATTCTTCTTATCTGGATACCTATGCGTGGGTGCTTTATATGCGTGAAAAATACAAGGAGGCAAAGAAGGTCATGGAACGCGCCATGGGACAACCCGATGTAACTTCTACTCATTTTGAGCACTATGGGGATATCCTGTTTCAACTTGGTGAAGTGGAGGCTGCCGTTAAACAGTGGGAGAAGGCCAGGTCGATGACTTCCCAGCATGACCTCATTGACAAAAAGATCGCCAATCGGAGGCTTTATTAGGCCTTTGGCAGCTATTATTTTCTGCTTGCAAGCCTTACCTTAGCCCCTTGATGAAATACCCCCTCCTCGTACTGTGTGCATGTGCTACACTACTGGTGTCTTGTAGCAAAAAAGTCCTGCCAGTCATCACACCACCATCCCCAACACTTGAGATTCAGGAAATCGATTTCGAGTATTTCCATGGAAAGGCCCGCATGGTGTTTAGAGACGAGAAAAAAGAACGCGACGTAAAGGCAAATATCCGCATTCGCAAAGACAGTGTTATCTGGATGACATTCTCTGTGGTGGGCGTGCAGGGTGGCAAGGCGCTGATCAACAAGGATTCTATTTCTATTGTCAGTACTCTTGAAAAAGAAGTTTCCATTTTTGATTACAAGGAGCTTACTGCCCGCTTTAATTTTGAAGTCAACTATCAAACGATTCAATCCGCCATTCTGGGAAACCTGATCTCACCCCGTCAGGAGGCCGATGTGATTACGCAGGGTGCGAGTTTCAATCTATTGGAGCAGCAACGGGGCACCGTGAATATCAAGAACTATATCAATGCGGCAAGCCGCAAGTTGGAGAAAGTGGAAATGAAGGAAGAAAATACCAATAACTCCATCTCCATAAACTATTCCGACTTTCAACCCGTGGGCGATAAAATCTATCCGTTTCACGGTGCCGTCACTATTTTTTATAAAACTCCCAAGGGCCTGCTCAATACGACCATTACATTGGAGTACAACAAAGCAGAAGTGGGAGACAAGGAATTAAAGTTTCCGTTTAATATTCCGCGGAAATATGATCGCCGATAAATGCAGGGTGGTATGCCTTTTGTTTTTCCTGCTTTGGGTTGTCGACACCAGCGCACAACGAAACAAGGCTCAGCTTCAAAAGGAAAAACAGCAGAACCTTGACAAAATCAAGGAGACAGAAAAAATTCTAACCCAAACTTCCCAGCAAAAGAACAGCTCCCTGGGTGAACTGGCTGCCCTCACGCAGCGCATCCTTCAGCAGGAGGCGCTCATTCTCTCTATTCAGTCGGAAATGGAGCTGATGGACATGGACATCGGGGAAAACAACGAAATCCTAAAGTCACTTCAGACCGATCTTGCCAAACTGAAGGAAGAATACGGCGCCATGGTTTTTTCAGCCCAAAAAACGAGTAGTGGTGTTTCGAAGCTGATGTTTCTGTTCTCTGCCTCCACATTCGACCAGCTGGCCATGCGCATTAAGTACATGGAACAATACGGAACTGCAAGAAGAGACCAGGCCGCGGTAATTAAGAATGTCCAGGAACAGCTGGCCGAACAGGTATTGATCATTGAAGGAAAAAAAGATGAGAAGACCAAACTCCTGAACGAAGAGGTGTCAGAAAAAAATAATCTTGACGGACTAAAGCAAAAACAAAATACCATTGTCCGAACGCTGACCAAAGAAGAAAGGCGATTAAAGAACGACCTGGAGGACACCCGCAAAGCGGTGGCCAAACTCGACAAAATCATTAACGACATTATCCGTGAAGAAATGGAGCGGGCCGCGAGGGAAGCCGCTGCGGCAGCAAGAAATAAAAACAAAGAAAGTGTGCGGGCCTCCGAGAGTGTAACGGCCTTATCGAATTCCTTCGAAGAGAACAAGAGCAAGTTTCCATGGCCGGCCACGGGTTTCGTGTCGCAAAAATTCGGAAGGCAGAACCACCCGGTGCTCAAGGGGATCATTTTGCAAAATGATGGCATCAACATTCAGACGGCCCAGGGTGAAAAAGTAAAATCGATCTTCGCCGGGGAGGTACGGGCGGTGGCGTTTATCCCCACCCTCGGCAACTCCGTCATTGTAAGCCATGGTGAGTATTTTACCGTATACTCCGGCCTAAAAGATGTCTTCGTGAAGAAGGGGCAGAAACTTACCATCAACCAGGAAATAGGGAAGGTGCTGGTCAACAGCGAAGGGATATCAGAATTGAGGTTTCAGATCAGGAAGAACACAATTGCCCTCGATCCCCAGATGTGGCTAAAAGATTGATTTCGGGTACATTTTGACCTCTTTATCACTTCCACAAACGGTGGAAGAAATTCAATTTTTTAGCCTAATTTTGACACCTCACGTAGATAAAAACAAGACAGGCGGGTTTGATCGTAAAACAAATAAATTATTAACAGATGAAAGCGGTTCTTTTGTTCTTAGGTGGCGTTGGTTTCCAGGAAATCTTGCTGATCGGAATATTTGTATTGGTATTTTTTGGTGCAAAGAAAATCCCGGAATTCATGAAAGGCCTTGGCAAAGGCGTACGCGAATTCAAGGATGCCATGAGTGATGTGAAGAAGGAAGTGGAAGATGCCGGCAAGCAATCAGGCCGGCTCGACGACGGCAAGTAAAAATTGAAAAACACTTTTAGCTTTTCTGAAATTCAGAGCAACCTCCGCTCTGGCAAGTTCTCTTGTGTCGATAGGGTAGCTTATCATCTATCCAATATTCAAACAAACCATCACCTCAACGCATTTTTGACGGTGTATGCCCAGGAGGCCCTGGACCGTGCTGCAGATATTGATAAGAAGATCAAATCCGGTACTGCAGGTAAGTTGGCGGGAATGGTCGTGGGCCTCAAAGATGTGCTATGTTATAAGGATCATCCCATACAGGGTGGCAGTAAAATACTTGACGGCTTTGTCTCTCAATTTACAGCCACGGCAGTCCAGCGACTCCTCGACGAAGATGCGATTATCATCGGCCGGCAAAACTGCGATGAGTTTGCCATGGGTTCGTCAAATGAAAATTCTGCTTTTGGTCCTGCTCTCAATCCATTTGACACCACGCGCGTTCCCGGAGGATCATCCGGCGGCTCCGCGGTTGCCGTGGCTGCCGACCTATGCCAGGTGTCGTTGGGTTCGGATACTGGCGGCTCCGTGCGACAACCCGCCGCCTTCTGCGGTATCATCGGCCTGAAACCTACCTATTCCCGAATATCCCGATACGGACTAATCGCTTATGGCTCATCCTTTGATTGCATAGGTATCTTTTCGAAAAGTGTCGATGATATCGCACTTGTGTTGACCGTTATTGCGGGATCCGATGAGTACGATAGCACCGTGTCAAGGACAGAGGCACCAGAATACACGACGTCATTGTTCAAGGAAAAAAAAATCAGTGTGTGTTATATAAGGGACACTGTTGAATCCGATGCCCTTCAACCTGAAATCCGGGAAGCCATCCAGGAGGCCATTGAACAACTGCGCGCACTGGGTCATACCATTGAGGCGATTGATTTTCCCCTTCTTCGTTACACGTTGCCTACTTATTATATCCTGGCAACAGCCGAAGCGAGCTCTAATCTTTCTCGCTATGATGGGGTCCGCTATGGCCACCGCAGCCCGGAGACAACGGATTTGGAGTCACTTTACAAGAAAACACGTCATGAGGGCTTCGGAAAAGAGGTGCAGCGTAGGATTTTACTCGGTACCTTTGTGCTTAGCTCAAGCTATTATGATGCTTACTATACAAAGGCGCAGAAAGTGAGGCGGATCATCCGCGATAAAACGAAAGAGATACTTCAGCGGTACGACTTCATGCTGATGCCCACGGCACCCACAACCGCTTTCCGACTGGGTGAGCACACGGGCAATCCGCTGGAGATGTACCTGGCCGATATCTATTCAGTGCAGGCGAATGTGGCCGGTGTCCCCGCCATTTCATTCCCGTATGGAAAAGATAAGAAAGGCTTGCCCATTGGTATTCAGGCTTTGGCCAATGACTTTGAAGAGTCCAAACTGCTGTCGTTGGCCAGGTTACTGACAAAAAAATAATTGAGTTCTCCAGGCGGGGAATATTGAACCGGATAAGACGTTTTAGGATTGCATGAGAAGAGTACTTCTAATTGGACTGTTTATTGTGCTGACAATGTTAGCAGGAGCACAAGTGCTTGCACCGGTTGATTCAATTCTCGAGCAGGTTGAGTCTGAGGTATTATCGGGTGACTCACTCGCGAATGCTTCCTTGTTCCCGGTGCCTATGGATTTTGATTATATCCCGGCGGAGGAAACACCTGAGTTGGTGGCCGATCGTCTCAGTTGCCTTCAACAAACCATCGCCCTGCCTTATAACAGCAATATTCATGGGTTTATCAATTTTTTTACGATAAGAAACCGGGAATACACCAGGCTGATGCTCCGCAGAAAGGACCTTTACTTTCCTCTGTTTGAAAAATATCTTAGCCTATACAATCTCCCTGAAGAGCTTAAGTATTTATCAATCATTGAATCCGGCCTGAATCCGCGCGCTGTATCACGAGCAAGTGCCGTAGGGCTTTGGCAGTTTATGTCTTTCACCGGCCGCTACTTCGATCTGAAGAACGATTGGTACTTTGATGACCGGATGGATCCGGAGAAATCAACCGAGGCTGCCTGCAAATACCTCTCGCAACTGTACGGGATGTTTCACAATTGGGATCTGGCCCTGGCGGCCTATAACTCCGGACCTGGCACAGTGAAACGCGCCATTCGCCGATCAGGATATAAAAAAACATTCTGGGAGATTTACAATTACTTACCACGTGAAACACGGTCTTATGTTCCTCAATTTGTCGCCATCATTTATGCAATGAACTACGCTGAAGAACACAACATGATTGAGACTGCCATGGAGGAGACTATTCCCCACGACACCCTTCACGTGAAGAAGTTCCTTCACCTGGATACATTTGCGAAACTAACAGGTACCTGCACTGAAGACATCCTTCAATTGAATCCATCCATCCGGCACAATGCACTTCCGGATAATGGCAAGACATTCGTGCTCAAGGTACCCATGACAACCAAGGAGGAACTTGACAAATACCGCACCGCGATACTTGACTCTGCATCAAAGTCCGGGCGCAAAGAAGTTGAAAAACTTGCCAAGGCCGCAACAGGGAATACCGCCGGGCGGGAACTCATTGTATACCGCGTGCAATATGGCGACGTCCTTGGATTGATTGCACAGCGACATCACGTCCGTATTGATGACATACGCAAGTGGAACAATCTCCATAGCAATCTCATTCGCACCGGGCAACGGCTAAACATCTGGGTCATTCCTACTCAAAAAGTTTCCCAATTGAAGCCCCGGGTTGCAACACCCACTGAGTCCAAGATTGGTCAACCATAGGCTACTCTGATCTCAAGGAGTCGACTGGATTCACCGTTGCAGCCCTTAAGGATCGGTACCCCACGGTGAAGATGGCGATGACAAAGGAGACGAATAGACCTACCAGGAAAATGTCCGGGCCGATTTCAATCTTGTATGCAAAAGCATTGAGCCACTGTTCCATTACATACCAGGCCAGTGGTGCGGCAAGGGCAAATCCGATGAGAATTAGTTTCCCATACTCTCTTGAGAAGAGCATCACAATACTTTCCACGGATGCTCCCAATACCTTGCGCACACCCACTTCTTTAGTCCTTTGATTGGCCATAAAGGTGGCCAGCCCGAAGAGTCCGAGACAACCAATAAAAATGGCCACTGAAGTAAACAGGGTGAGCAGCGTGGACATCTTTTGTTCACGTTCATAGAATTCCTTGATCTGTTCGTCAAGAAACTTGTAAGAGAATATAAATTCCGGATAAGTCGCCTCCCATTGTTGCTGCACTTCCTTGATCGTCTGCTGAATCATTGACGGATTGATTTTCAATGACAGGGTGGAATAGTTCTTGATCCGATTAAGCAGGATCGTTGCCTCAATGGGGTCGTGCAAGGACATCGTGTGAAAATTCTTGATCACCCCCACCACCGGCAGGGTCTTTCCCCACATTTTGATGTTCTTCCCGATGATTTCCTGGGGGTTGTTGAATCCGACCATGGAAGCAAGTTTCTCATTCACCATGAATCCCTGGGCTGTATCGAGATCAAGAACATTGGTGCCGGCAATAAGGGTAAGTCCGAATAGTTCAACATAGCTCCCATCGACCGACTTAACCTGTGTACTATACCGGTTGTCTGAACCCTCCATGCTGAAGTCTGTCGAAGAAACACTCCCCGAGGAAGGCGGAGTATTACTCAAACTCACCAATTCAATCCCTCCAATTCTGGAAACTTCATCGCGAAGGTTTCGCATCTTGTTGGAACTCTCCTGAAAACCCGATCTTTCATTTTCAGGAATCGGCACATTGATTATGGCATCCTTCTTGAAGCCGAGGTCCTTTGTTTGGAAATAACGCATCTGACTGATCAATACGATTGTCCCGATGATGAAAAACTGGGAGATAAAGAACTGAAGAACCACTAATCCCCTTCGGAGCAGATAGCCTGAAGAATTCTTGTTGTTGCTTTGATTCTTGATGGCGAAGACCGGGTTGAAACCCGAGACGACCATCGAAGGATAGAGTCCGGATAGGATACCAACAAATACTGATACCCCTACAAGAAAAATCCACAGTGAACGGTCGTGCAGAAAATCTAAAGACAAATCAAGGCTGAGAAACGGGTTAAGAAAACTCAGGCCCATTTGGGCAAACTCAATGGCAAGCAATACGGCCAACATGGTTACCAGCCCTGACTCACCCAAGAACTGAATCATTAATTGGCTACGTGAACTGCCCAGTGCTTTACGAATACCTACCTCCTTCGATCTCTTGATCGATTCGGCAGTAACCAGATTGATGAAGTTAATGCAAGCTGTAATGATCAGAAATATGCCAATGACCCCCAGGGCAGTAAGCATCTGCCGGCTGGTTGTACTGTAGTTATAGTTTCCGAAACGATCATCGTAGTGGATTTCGGACAAGGGCTGTATCTCATAGGTTGCATGGTCGGGATTGTTTCCCTGGTGTTTCTTTACAAAATCCGGAATCCTTCGCTCCAACTCAGCGATCCCCGCATCTTCTTTCCGCAGGATGTAACATTGTTCATCACTCCAGATACCATTCCATCCCACTTCATCTCTCTCCCGTTTGATGGTGATGTAGGAAAGCATGATATCAAAGGGGAGATCCGTATTGGAGGGGTAATCCTCCATGATGGCCGTTACCTTGTATTCTTTGCTCTCAAAGAGCAAGGTTTTTCCAAGCGGATCTTCTTTTCCGAAATACTTGAGGGCCGCTGATTTTGAAATAATGACCTCATTCGGTTCATCGAGACCTTTCTCAGCAGTCCCCGATAGTATTTTCCTGTCAAATATTTTGAAGAATTCAGGCTGTGTGTACACGATTCCCTTATCGACCTCATATTTTACAGGGACACCCTGGGGAACCGGAATGGTAATCACGCCACCCGCACGGTATGACGTAAAGATCACAACCTCCGCTTCAGGAAAATCCGTTCTGAATGCATCTGGAAAAACGGGTGGCACACCTGCCGTATAATTTTTGCCCTGGTTACCATCGGAGGTATGCACCAAGCGATAAATCCGGTCACGCTTTGAATGGAAGTTATCGAAACTGGCTTGGTGGCGTACCAAGAGGAAGAGAATAAGGCTGGTCGTTACGCCCAACGTTAACCCGGAAAGATTAATGAATGTACTCCCTTTAGAGCGCCACAGGTTGCGAAGCGCAGTAGTGATATAGTTTCTGATCATAATGGAGCTTTACTGGAACAAAAGTATTATTCAGATTTTAATGCGTCCACGGGGTTGGCTACCGCAGCACGCAATGAGCGATAACCTACCGTGGCAAATGAAATGATCAGGGTGAATGCAATACCTGAAAAGAACACGATCCATCCCATGTCCACCTTGTAAGCAAATTCCTGCAGCCACTGATTCATGGCGTACCAGGCCACGGGCGCCGCAAATACAAAAGCCAGGATTACAAGAAATATAAACTCCTTCGAGAAAAGTGTAATGATCTGTCCTACGGATGCGCCGAGGGTCTTGCGGATAGCCACTTCCTTTGTTTTTTGGTTTGCCAGGAAAGATGCCAGTCCATACAAACCCAGGCAACCAATAAAAATCGCTATGCCTGCGAAGACTTCAAACAATTTAAACATCTTATCCTCCTGGCGGTAAAGCCTGTCAACATATTGGTCAAGGAATGTTGACTGAAAAATATAATCCGGATAAAGCTGAGACCAGGTGTCTTCAATAAACTTCATGGTTGCCGGAATATTAGTGGCATCCACCTTAATACCCGCATCGTAGTAGTATGCAGGATATGAGACGAGGATAACGGGATTCAACTTGTTGCGGAGCGAAGCGGTGTGAAAATCCTTTACCACACCAACTACCGGACCCGTAGATCGATTGAGACCAGTTGTAATATTCTTGCCTAAAATACCTTCCGGAGAAACAAATCCGAGGGTTTTCACGGTTGTCTCATTCACTACGAAAGTCAATTGAGGATCTCCCTTGCTGGTCGTGCCAGCCATCTTCACCTCGCTCTCATGAAACCACCTGCCCGCCACCATCTGCAATCCATAAACTTCCATGTAATGAAGATCAACAGGCTTGATTCCCACCGAGTATCGATCATCGGGTTTGTCAGGCAACCACATGCTCGTACCAAAATTATTATCTGCAATTGGCGCGCCAAGAGAATAGGAAGTATTCAGGATATTGGCGTTGCCGGCCAATCGGTTACGGAAGGACTCCAAAAGCTCTGGCTTGTTATCCGGCAATGAAACATTTATTAAAGCTTCCTTGACGAATCCAAGGGATTTATTCCTGAAGAAGGAAAGCTGGCTCGAAACAACCAAGGTACAAATGATGAGAACCTGGGCGATGAAGAACTGCAGCACCACCAATGATTTCCTGACGGAAACGGATGCATTGGGCTGGTAGGAAATCTTGCTCTTGAGGGCATCTACCGGACTGAATCGTGAAAGTATCCAGGCTGGATACAAGCCTGACAATATCCCTGTGAAGACGACGATGGCCAGCAAGAAGAAAATAACCGTAGCGTTTCCAAACAGATTGACAGCAATGTCCTTTTCCAGAAAACTACCCACGACGGGAGCTACCCACTCTGCAATTCCAACAGAAAGTATGGTGGCAACCAAGGTGAGCAGGAATGCTTCGCTTACGTACTGCAGTGCCAATTGACCTTGCTGGGCACCCAGTGATTTTCTTACACCCACCTCCTTCGCCTTGCGCAAAGACAAGGCCGTAGAGAGGTTAATAAAATTTACGCAGGCAATTACCAAAATAAACAGGCTGATAAAACCCAAAACAATTAATACGGAATTCGATGTTGAGGCTGAACCGGGATTTTCGGTGTACTCCGTGCTGAAATGGATATCTCGAAGGGGTTGAAGTAAATATCGCTGACGTCCAGCTTGTTCCACGGAGTAATACTTCTTGATGAAGGAAGGAAAATTATTTTCAAGGTTTTCTTTGCTGCCATCAGGCGGAAGAACCACATACGTAAAGCCCGACGAATTTAATCCCCACTCGTCCAAAGTGAAGCCCAGGTATTTACCGGCTATTTCAGGTGTCAGGGTAGCCCAGGAGGCAACCATATTGAGTGCAATGTGCGAAGGCGTCGAGGGTTTCTTGATAATCCCCACCACTTCCAGATCGATGAGATTGTCAAGCCTGATGTGTGTTGCCCCATTCTTCAGCAGCTTGCCAGCCATTTCCTCCGTGAGGAAGACGCTTCCGGGCTTGGCAAGGTCCACTTTAGGATTGCCCGACAGCACCTCGAAATCAAAAACGTCAAAGAACGATGAGTCAGCGAAGACAATATTATCGACATAACTCTTCTCATCGTTGATGGTGACCAGTGACTTATATTGGAAGTGGATCTGAGTAGAAATAATTTCAGGAAAATCATGCTTGAGTGCCCGGCCCAGGGGATAGGGAGTCACACTGCTCCTTTCCTCCCCCGAAGCACTTGATGTGTGATTTGTAATACGGTAAATGTTATCCGCCTTGGAGAAGGTTGTATCATAACTCAACTCATATTTGATGATTAAGAAGATGACAAGACAAGTAGTAATGCCCAACGCGAGTCCGGCAATATTGATGAAAGCATATACCTTGTTTCTGGCCAATCCACGCAAGGCGATGGTAAAATAGTTCTTCAGCATAACATGACTGTTGAATGAATGCCAAAGCCAATATCAATGCCAAATAAACAATCGGAAAAACCAGCAAGTTTAGGCTATATTCTCTGGCAAGGCTGTTCACATATGGGGTTGAGCGTCCGGAATCGGACGTTGAATTATTTCGAGGTCCTATGCGTTAGGTCAATGTATCGTTATCTTTGACCATGATTCAGCAAATTGTCATCGGATTAATTTTCCTGTTCTCTGTTGGATATGTCGTCAGAATTCTGGTGAGGAGTTTCCAGGCTAAACATGCCTGTGCTTCAGGCTGCGGTAAATGCGCAGTTGCCGACATTGACATGCTGCAGAAAACCGGGCAGCAAGTTGACTAATTCTACGCCCACACTTTGGTTCCCTCTGTACAGTTTTTACACATGTCGATTTCGCTTCTCGACTTCAGCAACAATGTCCTGAATTGTCGGTAAGCGTCACCATTCCATATCTCCTTAAATGATTGTTCGCGCAGATCACCCATCACATGGTGCGCATCTTTGTCAAAACAGCACGGCACCACTTTGCCATCCCAGGTGATCACACAGCTTTGCCACATCTTCCAGCAATGGTTCAACAGGTCATTTTTTATTGAATAGGTTCCATCCACTTCTTGTGTGTAGCGTGAGTATTGGTTCTGGGTGGGAATGAGATCAGAGCCGTTCTTGTAATCATAGATCTGGGCAGTCTTCAGGTTGACGTGGTCGACTCCCAATTCCTTTGCAAGTGCATATACTTCCGGGACCTGGTGTTCATTGGGTCGTACAACCAGAAATTGAAATACTACATGAGGTGTCTTTGATTTCAATTCTTCCCTCCACCGGAGGATATTTTTTGTCCCGTCAATGACCTTCTCAAGGTTTCCCCCAATGCGATACGATTCATAGGTTTCCTGTGAGGTGCCATCCATAGAAATGATCAGTCGGTCAAGCCCTGAGGCAATAGTATCCCTCGCTTTGTCATCATCAAGATAATGTGCGTTCGTTGACGTTGCGGTATAAATACCCTTGCTGGACGCATATTGCACCATCGGCAAGAATGACGGATTGAGGTATGGTTCACCCTGAAAATAAAATGTCAGGTAGGCAAGTGTCGTTGCGAGTTGATCAATCACTTGTCTAAACACATCTTCCTTCAGCATGCCTGTTGGTCTGGTGAATGACCGCAAACCGCTGGGACACTCAGGACAGCGAAGGTTGCAAGAGGTCGTGGGCTCTATGGATACACTCATGGGGAGTCCATGGTGCGCGGCTACGCCCGAAATTCGCGAAGTCCAATAACTTGACCACACCTTTGCCGCATTGTATGCACGCGCCGGTGTTAACCCCGATACCAAATTGAGTTGATCTTGAAAGACAGAAGCCATTCAATCAAAAGTACACGCACTTCAGGAATTGTCTTTATCTTTCAGTGTTAATTTCTCCTTTTAATGAACGTCGGCCGGTTGAGAAAAATGATACTGCTGATATTGACCCTTGTGAGCCTTTCGGCTAAGGGTCAATTGGCGCATCTTTCACCAAAAGCCGAAATCTCCATTATTACCTGTGGACCATGGCAGGGCGAGCTCTACTCTGCATTTGGACATACCGCCATTCGGGTGTTTGATCCGGAGAATAGATTGGATGATGCGTACAACTACGGCGTATTCGATTTTAATCAACCAAACTTCTACCTAAATTATACCCGGGGCCTGTTGTACTTCAAACTGGGTGTCTACGGGTATCCTGACTTTCGCGATTTTTATGTCTACTACAACCGAGCCGTCACAGAGCAGGTGCTGAATCTGTCCTTGGCACAAAAGCAAGCCATTTACAACTATCTGGAATGGAATGCGAAACCTGAAAACGAAACATACCGATACGATTATTTCTATAATAACTGCTCCAGTCGTGTCAGAGATGTATTTGCCGATGTATTGAAAGACTCTATTCAATTCGATGGATCGTATATTACTACCTCCTATTCCATCCGCCAGCTCACCGACCTCTACCTGAAACATCAACCCTGGGGTGATCTCGGAATCGACATTTGCCTGGGGTTGCCCATGGATATAAAAGCCGCTCCCTATGAATATATGTTCCTTCCCGACTTTCTCGAATCGGGATTTGATCATGCCACGCTCCGCAGAAAGGATGGAACGTTGCCCGTGGTGAAATACAAGCAGCAAGTCTATGTGCCTCGTCCGGCCAAGATCCCAACCAGCCTGATACACCCATGGTATGCCTTCGGGGGGTTTTTGATTCTAACCTTGGCCCTGTCCGTGTATGACATCCGAAGAAAAAAATTATCGAAGTGGTTTGATGTCCTCGTCTTCGGCATTATCGGGTTGATCGGCGCGTTGCTCTTCACTTTATGGACGGCAACTGATCACCGGGCCGCGGCCAATAACTTTAACTTGTTATGGGCCTTACCCACGCACCTTGCCGTCTTCGCGATCTACTTCAAAAGATCTGCCCCTTTCCTAAAAAAATACTTTCTTGCAGCAGGCATATTGAGCGTGCTGTTGCTGCTTTCATGGTATTTCCTGCCTCAACAAATGCACATCTTTCTCATTCCATTTGTTTTTGCTTTGATGTGCCGTTCATTCATAATTGCACGCATGTTGTAGTATCAAAAAAACAGTTTGTTTTTCATCCCCGTGTCACTTCCTTTACGGTTAAACTCATTTCTATGTCGGAGAAACGAAAATTTGGTTTTGAAACCCGTATGCTTCACGCCGGACACATACCTGACTCCTACTCGGGGTCGCGGGCTGTTCCGATCTACCAAACCGCTGGATATGTATTCGACAGTCCGGAATATGCAGCATCGCTCTTTGAACTAAAGCAGTACGGCAATATTTACACCCGTATCAGCAACCCGACTACAGCAGTTTTTGAAGAACGGATTGCCTCATTGGAGGGAGGCACGGGAGCCCTTGCTACCGCAAGCGGCCAGGCGGCACAACTCATCACCATGATGACACTCATGAATCCGGGAGACGAATTTGTAGCCTCATCGCATCTCTATGGCGGAACGTACACACAGTTTGAACACACCTTCAAAAAGCTCTCGATCAAGGTCCACTTTGTAGACCCAATGGATATCAAGAACTGGGAGAAAGCCATTACACCAAAGACAAGAGTGCTGTACGGTGAGACAATTGGAAATCCCCAAGGAAGTGTATTTGATTTTGAAGGTGTTTCCTCATTGGCGAAAGCCAATGGCATACCGCTGATAATCGATAACACGCTGGCGTCACCCTATCTATGCCGCCCGCTGGAATGGGGTGCGGATATTGTGCTTCACTCTGCCACGAAATTCATAAACGGCCATGGAACTTCGATTGCTGGCGTCATCATCGATTCGGGAAAATTTGATTTCAGCAATTACCCGGCAATCTCGTCTCCCTCCATCCCGTATCACAATCTGAATTTCTATGAGACTTTTGGTCATTATGGCTTTTTGATGAAGGCGCGCTGCGAGAGCCTCCGCGATACCGGCGCCACCATCTCCCCTTTTGACTCATTTCTGCTGATCCAGGGATTAGAATCACTCTCCGTAAGAATGGACCGTCATGTACAAAATGCACTGGCCGTTGCCACATTCCTGAAGAACCATCCCATGGTGGATTGGGTGAATTTCGCCAGCTTACCCGATCATGTGCACCATGCACGGGCCAAAAAGTATTTGCCAAAAGGTGCGGGTTCAGTGTTTGCATTTGGGATCAAAGCCTTGAACAACAACCCGCGAGAAACCGGCAAGAAGTTCCTGGAGAACCTTGAATTGTTTTCACATGTGGCCAATCTGGGCGATTGCAAGAGCCTGGTGATTCATCCGGCCTCCACGACACATCAGCAGCTCTCCGATGAAGAACTCAAACGGGCCAATATCAAACCTGAACTCATACGACTTTCTGTAGGATTAGAAACCATTGACGATTTATTATGGGACTTGGAACAAGCCTTTCATGCGATATCTCGATGAACACGCGCCTCAGCGCCGACGAGATCCGTAAATACCAAAATTCAGAATTGATCAGGAAGCTTCTCAACGGAGCGAAAACCATTGCCATCGTTGGGCTTTCGGATAAAAAAGAACGCGCTAGCAATTTTGTGGGTTCGTATCTGAAATCAGAAGGGTATACCGTCATTCCGGTAAATCCTTTGAAGCAGGAGATCCTGGGAGAAAAATGTTATCCCGATCTGGCTTCAATACCTGTGCCGGTGGATGTTGTTGATGTTTTTCGCCGTCCGGATGAGATCGTGGGTGTTATTCAGGAGGCCATTGCCATCAAGGCGAAAGCCATTTGGATGCAACTTGGAATCGTTAACCGTGATGCAGCTGAATTGGCTGTAAAAAATGGACTGGGTGTTGTAATGGATCGCTGCATGAAAATGGAACACGGTAGATACAACGGCAATCTTCATTGGGCAGGGATGAACACAGAGATTATTACGGCGAAGAAAGTTAGTCGCTTTATTTGAATGTACTGCAGGAAATATTTAGAACTTTAGATATGGATCGGTCTGTTCGCCGTTGCAGCAAGGCACGCTTCTTTCACTGCCTCCATATAGGTAGGATGAGCATGTGACATGCGAGAAACATCTTCTGCGGAAGCACGGAACTCCATCGCCACCACACCGGCAGCAATCATATCCGCAGCGCGCGCACCAATGATGTGAACACCTAAGATTTCATCTGTTATTTTATCGGCCAGGATCTTCACGAGTCCGTCAAGGTCCATCGATGCCCGTGCACGGCCAAGCGCTTTGTAAGGAAAGTTTCCAACTTTATATGCTTTGCCATCCGCCTTCAACTGCTCTTCGGTATAGCCAACACTTGCTACTTCCGGCCAGGTGTACACCACTCCCGGAATTAACAGATAGTGGATATGCGGTTTCTGACCCGCCAGTTGCTCAGCGACCATCACGCCCTCCTCTTCTGCCTTATGTGCCAACATCGCTCCACGTACAACATCTCCAATGGCATAAATATTTGCAACCTTGGTCTGCAGGTGATCATTGACCGGGACTTTTCCTTTGTCCAGTTCAATGCCCACCTTGTCCAATCCAAGGCCATCCGCGTAGGGGCGCCTGCCCACACTGACCATACAATAATCACCTTTCAACTCGATGGCGGCTCCGCCGTTTTTTGGTTCTGCCTTAAGTATAATTTCCTTACCCTTATTCTCTACTGAGGTCACTTTATGTCCAAGGAAGAAATCCATGCCCAGTTTCCTAGTTGCCTTCAGCAATTCTTTACCCATCGTTCCATCCATGGTAGGGATAAGGCTATCCAGAAATTCAACTACGGAAACTTTCGAACCAATACGGGCATACACTGAACCCAGTTCCATCCCGATTACACCTCCACCTACAATGATTAGGTGTTTAGGTACTTCCTTAAGTTCCAATGCTTCCGTGCTGGAAATGATTCTTTTTTTATCAAATGGAGCAAAAGGCAGGGGTGTAGGCTTTGAACCAGTCGCAATGATTACATTGTCGGTTGTCAGATTTGTTTCCTTTCCATCACTGGCGGTGACCTTGATCGTATTTTTGTCAACAAAGGAGCCTACTCCTGTATGAACATCGATCTTATTCTTCTTCATGAGGAAGGCTATTCCATCGACATTGGATTTAACGACTTCCCCTTTCCGCTTGATCATTTGTGTCAGGTTGACCTTGGGATCGGAAATGTCGATACCATGCTCTTTGAAGGTGTGGGCCGCATTATGAAAATGTTCCGAAGAGTCCAGTAACGCCTTTGAGGGAATGCACCCAACATTCAAACAGGTTCCGCCCAGGGTAGCGTATTTTTCAATGATGGCGGTCTTAAACCCGAGTTGGGCGCACCGGATTGCAGCGACATAACCTCCAGGGCCGGAGCCGATGACAATGACATTGTATTGCATAATGGTTTGTTTCAGTATCGTTAAACACCTAAAATCAAACGACCTGGATCTTCCAGCAGTTCTTTCACCCGTACCAGGAAACTGACGGATTCTCTTCCATCCACGATCCGGTGATCATATGAAAGGGCTAGGTACATGATGGGTCTCACCACTACTTCTCCTTTAATTACCACGGGGCGTTCAACAATGTTGTGCATTCCCAGGATCGCAGATTGAGGGGGGTTGATAATCGGCGTTGAAAGCATCGATCCGAAAACACCTCCATTGGTGATGGAGAAAGTACCTCCTGTCATTTCTTCAACAGAGAGTTTGCCATCTCGCCCGCGGGTGGCAAGCCGCACAACTTCGGCTTCAATTTGCGCGAAGGTCAGGGCTTCTGCATTGCGGATAACTGGAACGACCAGGCCCCGGGGTGTAGAAACAGCTATTGACACATCGCAATAATCATGATAGACGGCCTCATCTTTATCGATCGACGCGTTGACTGCAGGGAAATCCTTCAAGGCAATACAAATCGCCTTCGTGAAAAAAGACATAAACCCGAGTCCAACACCATATTTCTCCTTGAACTGGTCTTTGTATTTTGAACGCAAGTCCATGACAGGCTTCATGTCCACTTCATTGAAAGTGGTGAGCATGGCGGTTTCATTCTTCACAGCAACCAAACGACGGGCGATTGTTTTGCGCAGTGAAGTCATCTTCTCTCTGCGCTCGCTGCGGCTTACACCTGTTGCAATAACCGGTGGTCCACTGGGTGCTGCTGATTTGGCGGGAGCTGTAGCAGGTGCCTGCGCTTTTGAAGCGTCATCTTTGGTAATCCTTCCCCCCACTCCTGAACCAACAACCTGGGAGGAACTCACTCCCTTCTCATCTAGAATCTTGGCGGCAGCTGGGGAAGGATGACCCGCGGCATAACCAGCCCCTGCAGCAGATGCTGCCTGAGTGGTTGACGGTGCTGCCGGCGTGGAGGCTGGAGGTGCACCTTCGGTGATTTCAATTTTGCAGATCAATCCTCCGATTGGAAGCGTGGTTTTTTCTTTGGCTACAATCCTCAATATTCCCGAAGCCTCAGCAGGCAATTCAAATGTCGCCTTATCCGATTCTACTTCAGCGATGACTTCGTCCAATTTCACATAATCTCCATCCTTTTTCATCCAGGTGGAAAGCGTCACTTCGGTGATAGACTCCCCGACTGTCGGCACCTTCATCTCCTTCACTCCCCCGGTTGCCTTCATGGGTTTTGCGGCAGGAGCAGCTGCGGTGGTCGCGGGAGCCGGAGATGTCTTAGCAGCCGGTGTGGCCGCTGCAGACTGTCCTGATCCTTCTGCAATTTCACAAATCAGCTCTCCAATCTTGGCGGTATCACCTTGCTTCTTAATAATTTTCAATACACCCGATTGTGGTGCCGGGAGCTCGAAGGTGGCCTTGTCGGATTCCAGTTCGGCAATCACCTCATCCATCTTCACCGAATCTCCGTCTTTTTTGGTCCAATTGGCAATTGTTACTTCGGAGATCGATTCTCCGACGGTAGGCACTTTTACTTGAAAAGCCATGCGCTTGTGGTTAGGGTTATAAAAAGCTTGTGGAGTTTAACTTTCAAATGCTTGAGTCACAATTTTTTCCTGTTCAGCCTTGTGCACCTTGGAGTAGCCGGTTGCTGGCGAAGCACTTGCTTTCCTCGAAATGAATTGTATTTCCTGCTTTGGCATCATCCTCTGGATGAACGAGAGCGGGCCCATGTTTGACGGCTCCTCCTGAACCCAAAGAACTTTAGCAGTCTTGTACTTTTTGAATATGGACTTGAGTTGTTCTTCCGGGAAAGGATACAATTGTTCAATGCGCACCACGGCCGCATCTTTGATTTTCCTTTTCGACTGAACTTCAAGCAAATCATAATAGATTTTTCCGGAGCACAGCACAATGCGCTTCACATCTTTGGTTGTCACCGTTTCATCGTCGATGATCTCTTTGAACGATCCGCTGGTAAATTCTTTCAGAGGCGAGATGACCGCAGGGTGACGCAGCAAGGACTTGGGTGAAAACACGATACAAGGTTTGCGGAAATGCCATCCCACCTGCCTGCGGAGCAAATGGAAAATATTTGCCGGAGTAGTGGGGTTAGTCACAATCATGTTGTATTCGGCCGCCAGTTGCAGAAATCTTTCGGGGCGACAACTTGAGTGTTCCGGTCCTTGACCTTCGTATCCGTGTGGCAGAAGCATAACGAGACCATTCATCCGTTGCCACTTCGATTCGGCGCTGGAAATGAATTGATCAATCATCACCTGGGCGCCATTTACAAAGTCGCCAAACTGGGCTTCCCAAAGCACCAGAGCATGAGGGTTTGACATGGCATATCCATATTCAAAACCCAGCACACCAAACTCCGAGAGTAAGGAATTATAAATATGGAATGGCTCTTGGTCCGGTTGAATATGATCAAGACCACAATAGGGATCGTTGGTATTGGCGTCAAAGAAGTAAGCATGGCGATGGGAAAAGGTCCCGCGCTTTACATCCTGCCCAGACATCCGGACAGGTACTCCTTCAGAAAGCAAAGATCCATAGGCCAGCAGTTCGGCTTCGGCCCAGCCAAGGACTTTGTCATCAAAGAACGCGGCCTTGCGATCTTTTAGAAGCTTTTCAATTTGCTTGAGGGCCTTGAACCCTTCAGGGATGGTGGTGAGTGCCTTGCCTACTTTGTCTATAGTCGCCTGCTTGATGCTGGTGTCGGGCGACTTGTCAAAGTCTTCCGGTTTGGCGCGAATCATTTTCTCCCACTCCTCCTCAATCTTCTGGGGCTTATACGGCAGGGGTTTTTGTTTTACTTCGTTAAGGCGGTCCTGAAGTTGATTGCGAAAATTCTTGTCCATCTCATCTGCCAGCGCCGCATCGACATCACCACGTTCGATCAACTTCTTGACGTATACTTCGCGGGGATTGGGGTGTTTGGCAATGATGTTGTAGAGTTTGGGTTGCGTAAACTTGGGCTCGTCGCTTTCATTGTGGCCATGGCGACGGTAACAAAGCATATCAATGAAGATATCTTTCCCGAATTTCTGACGATACTCAACCGCCAGCTTGGAGCAAAAGGTGACTGCTTCCGCGTCATCTCCGTTCACATGCAGAACAGGAGCATCAATGATTTTCGCAACGTCCGTGCAATACATGGCCGTTCGGGCATCTTCATAGTCTGTGGTGAACCCAACCTGGTTGTTAATTACGAAATGAATGGTTCCGCCTGTGGCGTAACCCTCCAGACCAGACATCTGTGTTAACTCATACACGATGCCCTGGCCTGCTACCGCTGCATCACCATGAAGAAGAATGGCCATAGCATTGTTATGTCCTTTATACTCATCGTCAATTTGGCCACGAGTATATCCCAACACCAGGGAATCCACCACTTCTAGGTGGGAAGGGTTGGGCGTGAGTTTAACATAGATCTTGTTGCCGGATGGGGTATTGATATGGCTTGCGTAGCCCAGGTGGTATTTGACATCCCCGTCTCCCATGGTCAGGTCAGGGTTGATATTTCCTTCGAACTCAGTGAATATCTGCTCGTAAGTTTTGCCGAGGATATTAGAAAGCACATTCAACCTTCCACGGTGTGCCATACCGATCACTACTTCTTTTACACCCATTTCCGCAGTCTTGTTGATGATGGTCTGCAGGGCCGGGATTGTAGTTTCTCCACCCTCGAGTGAGAAGCGTTTTTGGCCCAGAAACTTTGTATGAAGAAAGTTTTCAAAGACAACGGCCTCGTTTAGTTTTCCCAGTATGCTTTTCTTTTCTTCAACCGATGGATCGTATGAATAGTATTCCGTTTCACACTTCTTGATGAACCAATCAAAAATTTCCTGGTTGCGGATGTAGCTGTATTCAAATCCGATGGTACCGAGATAAACCTTGTCTAGTTTCTCAATGATTTTCCTTAGGGTTGTCCTGCCCAAACCGATTTCCACTCCCACATCAAATTCTGCGTCTAGGTCGGCATCTGTCAATCCGTAAAACTTATGATCAAGAGCGACATGGTGGTCACGGCGTTCGCGGACGGGATTAGTGTTTGACTTGAGATGTCCCCTTGAACGGTATGCATGAATCAACGTACGCACATGGGTTTCCTTGATGGTGACGCTGTCATTGGTCACCGTACCGTGACCGTTCTCCCCATAGCGCTGAAGGGAAAACTCATAGCCTTCAAAAAATTTCTGCCATGTGCCGTCCACGGAGGCCGGGTCGGTTTTGTATTTTTGATAGAGCTGATCCAGGTAGCCCACGTCAGCATTCGAGATGTAGGAATATTTGTCCATGACGGTAGGGGTAAAGTAAATCAAATATAGAACGTCACTTTTTGATTAAAAAACTTAATAATCGATTATACGATTATTAATGGTTCTGGGAAAATCCGAGCACCTTTCGGATTAATCCGTTGCCAAAAAGCCAAATTCCATTACCTTTGCAGTCCTTTAAAAAACGGACGAGTTCCAACCTTTAAAAACAAAGAAAAATGGCAGTAAAGATCAGATTGGCCCGAAGAGGCCGTAAGAAACTGGCACGTTATGATGTGGTAGTGACCGATGCAAGGTCACCCCGGGATGGCAAATTCATTGAAAAAATAGGCACCTACGATCCCCTGACAGTACCTGCCACAATCGATTTGAAAGAAGATCGCGCCTTTGCGTGGCTCATGAACGGTGCTCAACCCTCCGACACTGTAAAGGCAATGTTGTCTTACCGCGGCATCATGATGAAGAAACACCTTCAGATTGGTGTGGTGAAGGGGGCGATTACCCAGGAACAGGCCGACCAAAAGTTGACGGACTGGAAGAAAGTCAAAGATGACAAGATACAGTCGAAGCGCGAAAACGTCTCCAAGACAAAGCAAGATCTTGCCAAGATCCGCAAAGATGCGGAAGTGAAAATTCGCGAAGCACGTGCAGAAGCTATCCGCAAGAAGGCGGAGGCTGCAGCTGCAGCGGAGGCAGCACCTGTAGCTGAGTCGCCTGTTGAAGGAGAAGCTGCTGCACCTGAAGCACAGGCTTAACCATAAAGAACTCTTACAATGCCAGCGCGACTTCCGTGCTGGCATTTTCATTTCTTTGCCATGGAACATTTCAAGATCGGATATGTCGCCAAAAGCCACGGCCTGAAAGGAGAGGTGACCATTGTCCTGGGTCCAGATTGCCCGGACCTTGAAAGCGCAAAGTCCATTCATGTCGAATTGGGACATCAACTTGTGCCGCATTTCATCGAATCCATTTCCATCAAGGGTGTCAAGGCCTATGTCAAGCTGGAAAACATTGACACCCCCGAGGCAGCCGCTTCACTGAAGGGATGCAGTCTGTTTCTCCCCAAGAAAGAAAGACCCAAATTATCACGGGGAGAGTTTTACAGCGATGAGGTGATTGGATTTGAAGTCACCGATGCTGAAACCGGGGTTCTCGGAGAAGTAAGCGAGGTTTTTGAAAGTGGGCCCAATCGTTTTCTCATGATCATGCGCAACGGAAAAGAGATCATGATTCCCATAAATGGCCCTTTCATAACGGACATGAACAAATCCAAAAAGAAAATTTCCGTAGAACTTCCTGAAGGATTCCTGGAAATTTAGGAGGCAGGTTTTTTCGTAATTTCGATCCATGCGCATTGATATCATCACTTGCCTTCCAAGATTGTTGGAGAGTCCTTTCAACGATTCGATTGTAAAACGGGCGCAGGAAAAAGGTATGGTCACCATCCACGTCCATGATCTTCGCCAGCATACCTCCGATGCACACCGGACTACAGATGACTATGCCTTTGGTGGTGGAGCGGGAATGGTGATGATGATTGAGCCCATTCATCGGTGCATTTCTGCATTGCAGTCCGAGCGCTCCTATGATGACATCATCTACATGAGCCCCGATGGAGAACTGCTCACGCAAGCCATGGCCAATCAATTAAGCATGAAGCAAAACCTGATCTTGCTTTGCGGTCATTACAAAGGCGTTGATGAACGTGTCCGGGAACACCTGATCACCCGTGAAATCAGCATTGGTGATTATGTTCTTTCGGGTGGGGAACTTGCGGCCGCCGTAGTGGCAGATTCAGTCATTCGTCTTTTGCCCGGAGTGTTGTCAGACGAGTCATCGGCCCTTACCGATTCATTCCAGGATGGGTTGCTTGCACCCGAAGTGTACACCCGTCCGGCAGAATATGAAGGTTGGAAAGTGCCAGAAGTATTGCTGTCTGGAAATCAGGCCATGATTGAGAATTGGAGATATGAAAATGCCTTGAAAAGGACTCAAAATAGGCGGCCCGGCCTCTTGGACGCAAAATGACCTAATTCAAGCTATTTCGAGACTTTCCCTTGTCGGATGGCAGGCCTTTCCTATATTTGCAGTCCATTTTTAAAACGATAGTGACATGGCGGACTTAATTAAAATAGCTGAGCAAGAGTTGTCAGTAAAACGGGCAAATCACCCTGATTTCAAGCCTGGTGACACGATCAATGTTCATGTTAAGATCAGCGAAGGTAACAAGGAACGCATTCAGCAATTCCAGGGCGTTGTATTGTATCGCAGAGGAGCCGGCACTAACGGAGAGTCATTTTCCGTTCGGAAAGTATCCAATGGCGTTGGCGTGGAGCGTATTTTTCCTGTGGTCAGCCCAAGTATCGATAAGATCGAATTCGTGAAAGCAGGCAAGGTGAGAAGGGCAAAATTGTACTACATGAGAGGCCGTCAAGGCAAGTCAGCCCGGATCAAAGAAAAATTGACAGTACTTCAAGGCAAGACAAAAAGCTAGCGCCCATTCATCAAAGAAAGCCCATTCCATGCCGGATGGGCTTTTTTGTGAACGGGCCTGACCAGAAGTTCTGTTGGAAAGCACCACTGTCAAACTTATATTTGCCTTCCCTTTTTAACAACAAATATGGCCAAACACAACATTGCAGAACTTCTGGGTAAGGATGCAGAATACCTGCTGAATTACAAAAGCAAAACAATTCCGAAGGAGCAGCTCCACATTCCGAACCCGGATTTTGTAAATGAAATCTTTGTCCCCTCCAACCGCACACCCCAGGTACTGCGGAGTCTTGGATCATTGTTCGATCACGGACGCCTCGCAAATACGGGGTTCATGTCCATACTCCCTGTTGACCAAGGCATAGAACACAGTGCAGGAGCTTCATTTGCAAAGAACCCTGTCTATTTTGATCCTGAAAACATTATTAAGCTTGCCATTGAAGGTGGCTGCAATGCAGTGGCTACCACCTTCGGTGCATTGGGATTTGTTTCCCGCAAGTATGCCCACAAGATTCCAATGATCGTCAAGATCAACCATAACGAGCTTCTTACCTATCCTAACAAGGCAGATCAGATCATGTTTGGTACTGTGCGCGATGCCTGGAATCTGGGCGCTGCTGCTGTGGGTGCCACAATTTATTTCGGTTCCGACAACTCCACCCGTCAGATCATAGAAGTTGCAAAGGCTTTTGAAGAGGCCCACCAATTGGGAATGGCTACTATTCTATGGTGCTACACGAGGAACAATGCATTCAAAAAGGATGGTGTCGATTACCACACGTCGGCTGACTTGACCGGGCAGGCCAATCACCTTGGTGTAACTATTCAGGCGGATATCATAAAGCAAAAGCTGCCCACCAACAATGGTGGTTTCAAGGCCCTGAACACGGGCGGCAGCAGCTACGGAAAGTTGGATGAACGCATCTACACCGAACTTACCACCGATCACCCGATTGATTTGTGCAGGTACCAGGTGATCAACTGTTTCATGGGTCGCGCCGGATTAATTAACTCCGGTGGTGAATCCAAAGGGGCAAGCGATTTGGTGGATGCTGTGACGACCGCTGTGGTTAACAAACGAGCCGGTGGCATGGGGTTAATCTCCGGACGTAAGGCATTTCAGCGCCCCATGAAGGAAGGCGTCGATATTCTGAACGCCATCCAGGATGTTTATCTTGACAAAAGTATTACCGTAGCATAAACCGCACCTCACCAAGAAATCCATACATGCCCTGGTTTAAGCGTACCGACAAAGGAATACTCACCCCCACTGAAGCCAAACGGGAAGTTCCTGACGGACTTTGGTTCAAGTCACCCAGCGGAAAAATTGTCCACACGCGTGAGCTCAAGAACAATGCCTATGTGGTTCCGGAAGAAGAGTATCACGTCAAAATAGGCTCGCGTGAGTATTTCGAAATTCTGTTTGACAACAACCAGTTTACGGAACTCGATGAAAAAATGGAGTCGGGTGACCCGCTGAAATTTGTCGACACCAAACCGTATCCTAAACGCATCAAAGAATCCCAGGCCAAAACAGAATTGAAAGATGCCGTTCGGACTGCATATGGAAAAATGAATGAGCGTGACGTTGTCATTGCTTGTATGGATTTCATCTTTATCGGAGGCTCAATGGGTTCGGTGGTGGGCGAAAAGATTGCCCGTGCCATGGACCACAGTCTGAAGCATAAGGTTCCCTTGCTGATGATCTCACGATCCGGCGGCGCCCGGATGATGGAGGCGGGATTATCCCTAATGCAAATGGCGAAGACCTCCGCTAAGATTGCCTTGTTGGATGAGGCCAGAATTCCCTACATCTCTCTTCTTACTGATCCCACCACCGGAGGTGTTACGGCATCCTATGCCATGCTTGGAGATTTCAATATTGCAGAGCCTGGCTCCCTCATTGGTTTTGCGGGTCCTCGGGTGATCCGTGAAACGATAGGAAAAGATTTGCCTCCAGGCTTTCAAAGTGCAGAATTCGTTCTGGAACATGGATTCCTCGACTTCATTGTTGACCGCCGGAATCTGAAGAGCAGACTATCCATTCTCCTTAAGATGCTGGAACCCTAGCCGTCCGGCTACGAACGGTACTATCCCCATTTCGGACAAAGTTCCTCAGCCGACCCCACAATATGGACCACTGAAGGTGCATTTTGATGGCACAGGGATTGCCATTCCAATGGGTCAATAACCCAATACCATGTTTCAAAACTTTATAAAGGTCGCATTGCGCAGCCTTCTCAAGCAACGGACCTATTCCATTATCAATATCCTGGGACTCTCTGTTGGCATTGCCAGTGCGCTGCTAATCGCTCTCTATGTCCAGAATGAATTTTCCTATGACAAATTCTTCGAAAATGCCGATCACATCTATAAAGTTGCGCTGGAGAGGAAATATCCAAATCACTCTACCAATTACGCCGTTGTTCCTCATTCGTACAGTGAGGCGTTTGCCCATGACTTACCTGAAGTTAAACAGGTTACCCGGCTGACCGCCCCAGACAACAATGTGCTGGTGACCTATAAAAACGCTGCCGGAGAAGCGAAGATATTCGAGGAGAATTTTATCTCGCTCGCTGATTCAAATTTTTTCATCTTCTTCCATATTCCCTTCATCAAGGGAAATCCTGCGGATGCTTTGAAAAACATCAATGACGTGGTAATCACGGAAACAACTGCCATTCGATATTTTGGTTCCGAAGACCCCATGGGGAAAACCATTGAATACTTTGGTCGTTCCTTCAAAGTGACAGGAGTTTGCAAAGACCTGCCGGAGAACACGCACTTCTGCTTCGATTTCGTGTCGCCCCTATACGGACAGGATTTCTTCAAAAGAGAAAATTATACAGGCTTTTCTACCCACATGTACGTTGAGTTAAATCCGGGAGCCAATTACAAAGCAGTAGAATCCAAGATCCCCCAGCTTGTGGATACTTACGCCGCCGCACAAATAGAACGAAATCTTGGCAAGTCCTGGGCCGAATACAAGAAGGAAGGCAATGGTTATCGATATTTTCTGCAACCCCTTGCGACTGTGCACCTGGATCCTACAAACATCGAAGCCAAGATGGAGCCGGGAGGCAACATCAGTTTCATGTACTTCCTCATCACTGTAGCCGTTCTGCTGGTGGCCATTGCCTGCATCAATTTCATGAACCTGGCGACTGCAAGGTCCGCAGAACGCGCCAGGGAAGTCGGAGTACGCAAAACGATGGGCTCCCAAAGAAATCAACTGATTGCCCAGTTCCTTTCTGAAGCCATTCTATTAAGTACGATAGCTACGGGGATTGCCTTGTTGATCATCCAGATAGCATTGCCCGCCTTCAACCAACTTACCGAGAAACAACTTGTGCTTAACCTTGATCCATCATTGATTCTTGGACTCTTTGCCCTTGCGTTACTCATCGGGTTTCTGGCCGGATCCTACCCTGCCTTTGTTCTATCTGCCTTCAACCCGGTAGAGGTGATGAAGGGTACGTTCACCTCCAGCAAGAAAGGGGCTTGGCTTCGAAGTGGTCTTGTTATTTTTCAATTCACCATATCCGTTGTTCTTATCGTGGGTACCCTGGTAGTGCAGCGGCAGATGCGGTACCTGCAAACTAAATCGCTTGGCTTCGACAAGGAACAAATGCTGGTGATGGAAAGGGCATTCACCATTACTGCTCAACAAGCAAAGACCCTGATAGAAGAAGTAAAAAAATTGCCGGAAGTTATCACTGCTGCTGGATCGGCTTCATTGCCGGGACGCGAAGGTGACTTTTTCGGAACTTTCTTTCAACCTGAAGGTTCATCTGAAATCCTGACGGTCAAAACCATGGTTGTCGCTGATGACCTGGTTGAAACACTCGGCATGGAACTTATTGAAGGGAGATTTTTTTCACAAGACACCAAGGACTCCTTGAATATTCTGCTGAATGAATCGGCGGTGAAGACCATGGGGTTGAAAAATCCCATCGGACTGAAATTGGCAAATGTGCAGCAAACCCCGAACGGCAACATCAGGGTTTACTATACCGTTGTTGGCATAGTCAAGGACTTTAACTTTCAGTCTCTTCGTGATCAGATCACTCCATTGGTTATTCAAAGCTCAGAACTATTTGGAGGCAACATTGCCTATCTCATGGCCCGTATTAAACCAGGTCAATACGAATCGGCAATCACATCCATCCAGAGCCTGTGGAAAAAGATTGCCCCCGAACAACCGTTTCGCTATTTGTTCCTTGATCAAAATTTTGAAGCCCAGTACAAATCAGAAGCTCAGGCAGGAAAACTTTTTGCTGTATTTGCAGGGCTTGCCATATTGGTGGCTTGCGTAGGGCTGTTTGGTTTGTCTGCTTACACGGCCCATTTGCGGACCAAAGAAATTGGTATCAGGAAAGTGATGGGGGCCACGGTCGGTGTCGTGGTGATCCTTCTTGCCAGGGACTTCACCAAAATGGTATTCATCGCCTTTGTTATCGCGGTGCCCGCGTCGTGGTATATGATGAGGGGATGGCTGGAAGCATTTGCCTACAGAATCGATCTATCCGTTGGCGTGTTTCTGATTGCCGGCGGACTGACGCTGCTGATTGCCTGGATTACCGTGAGTTTCCAAACCATAAAAGCCGCCATTGTCAATCCTGTCAAGTCCTTGCGCTCCGAATAACATTTGACCACCTCTTCATCCCAATTCAAAACAAAAAAGGCACCCGGATGGTCCGAGTGCCTTTTTGATGGGTTGAATAAAATCAGATGACTATGCTTCGGCTACAACAGAAACAAACGACTTGTCTGCTTTTCCCTTCTTAAACAATACGGTACCTGCCGCCAGGGCAAACAAGGTGTGATCCTTTCCGATACCGACATTTCTACCGGGGTGGTGCCTGGTGCCGCGCTGGCGCACGATGATATTGCCTGCAATTACTTTTTGGCCTCCGAACACTTTGATGCCAAGTCGCTTGCTTTCTGATTCGCGGCCGTTCTTTACTTTACCTTCACCTTTCTTGTGTGCCATAACCTATTACTTTTCTATGATTTATCCGATGCTCTCAATTTGCACTTTCGTGAACTGTTCCCGGTGACCATTCTTCACCGCGTAGCCCTTACGACGCTTTTTCTTGAAGACAATCACTTTATTGTCCTTCACGTGCCCCAGCACTTTCCCTGAAATCCTGACCCCCTTGATTGTGGGCGTGCCGATCTGTACGGTGCCATTGTTATCCAGTAGCAACACTTTATCAAACTGAACTGAATCGCCCTCCTTGGCCTCTAAACGAGGAGTATACAAATACTGGTCCTTTTCGACTTTGAATTGCTTACCAGCGATATCCACTACAGCGTACATGACAGTTGGTTTTAAAAATGGACTGCAAAGATAGAATACTGACCCTAAAAAACCAATAAACCCCTCAAAGTTGATCAAAAAGCTCAAAAATCGGGTTTTTAGGACGGACTGGGATGGGCCACTTTTCCAAGGGACGGAAGAGCCCGGCAACGAGGTGCGGGACAGTTCAAAGCATTACCGCAAGGGGTCAATTCATCCTAATTTTTTGCATTAATTTTTTTATAATAATTATCATTTGAGTCTTCACTTTTCAGAAGGGGGATAAGTGTATGAGAATGAAATGCTTTCAAATTTCTGAATGACAACCGTCCCGGAGGTCGCCTGCTTTGTGGGGAAACCCTCCTTTGATTTATATCGCCCATTGTGAATATTTGTTGTCCCCGCTATTTATTGAACACTTTACCTCACATGGTGAGTGGAAAGTCGTCCTCTAAAAATATCGGCGAATGATTGACACCCCTTACTAAAATAGTGTACTATGAGCCAGTCTTTACCCGATGAACCTATTCTGAAGGAGAACAAAGATCGATTTGTTCTTTTCCCCATCCGACACCACGACATTTGGAAATTTTATAAGCAGGCCGAAGCCAGCTTCTGGACAGCAGAAGAAATTGACCTGAGCCATGACCTCCGCGACTGGGCGAACCTCAACGATGGCGAAAAGTACTTTGTGACCCACGTTTTGGCATTTTTTGCTGCCAGCGACGGGATCGTCAATGAGAACCTAGCCGAGCACTTCGTTGGAGAAGTGCAATACACAGAAGCCAAGTTTTTCTATGGCTTCCAGATCGCCATTGAGAACATTCATTCTGAAACCTATTCCCTCCTCATCGACACCCTTGTCAAGGATCCCAGGGAAAAGGACAAACTCTTCCATGCCATTGAAACCATGGATTGCGTGAAGAAGAAGGCAGACTGGGCATTGCGCTGGATCGACCAGGGAAATTTTCAGGAAAGACTGGTAGCCTTTGCCGCCGTGGAGGGCATATTCTTTTCAGGGTCATTCTGTTCCATTTTCTGGTTGAAGAAACGCGGGCTCATGCCGGGTCTGAGCTTCTCCAATGAACTCATTTCACGCGACGAAGGACTCCATTGTGACTTTGCTTGTCACCTCTACACCAAACACGTGACAAACCAACTCCCGGAGCAAAAAGTCATTGATATCATTATGGATGCTGTGCTTATCGAAAAAGAGTTTGTCACGGATGCCTTGCCCGTGAACCTGATTGGGATGAACGCTCAGCTGATGTGCCAGTACATCGAGTTTGTGGCCGACCGGCTCCTGAATGAGCTCATCGGAAGAAAGGTGTACAATGCGACCAACCCGTTTGACTTTATGGAAATGATTTCCCTCCGTGGGAAGACGAATTTCTTTGAAAAACGCGTCGCCGAATATCAAAAGGCCGGCGTGATGAAGAGCACAGAAAAAGAAGTGGACCAAAAATTTTCTTTGAACGAAGATTTTTAATTACCTTTTGAAACCATTTTTTAAACTTTTACTCACCCCAAACAACCCTCAGAAATGCTCGTATTGAAGCGTGATGGACACAGAGAGTCCGTCAAGTTCGACAAAATCACCTCCCGGATCGAAAAACTCTGCTATGGCCTCGATCCAAAACTTGTCAACCCGGTAGAAGTAGCCATGAAGGTGATCAATGGCCTCTACGATGGCGTATCTACGCATGAATTAGACAACCTGGCTGCGGAAATTTCGGCAACGATGATTACCCGACACCCGGATTTCGCCAAACTGGCTGCCCGTATTGCTGTTTCCAATCTCCACAAAACCACCAGCAAATCGTTTTCAAATACGATGAAGCGGCTGTACCAGCACGTGGATGCCAAGACTAGCCAGAATGCCCCCATGATCTCCAAAGAGATCTGGAAAGTAATAAAGAACCACGCGGCTGAACTGGATGATGCCGTAATGTACGACCGTGATTTCAGTTACGACTATTTTGGATTTAAGACCCTTGAGCGGTCTTACCTCATGAGGATTGAAGGCAAGGTGGTCGAGCGCCCCCAGCACATGTTGATGCGCGTAGCGGTAGGCATTCACGGTGAGGACATCAAAGCAGCCATTGAAACATACGACCTGCTATCTGAAAAGTGGTTCACACACGCCACTCCAACATTATTCAACGCCGGGACACCCAAGCCACAATTATCCTCCTGCTTCCTCCTGACAATGAAGGACGACAGCATCGACGGCATTTATGACACCCTGAAGAACTGCGCCAAGATTTCTCAATCTGCAGGCGGTATCGGATTGAGCATTCACAATGTGAGGGCTAAAGGTTCCTATATCAAGGGGACGGGCGGAACTTCCAACGGGATCGTTCCCATGCTCCGCAACTTTGACATGACGGCACGTTACGTCGATCAGGGTGGTGGAAAAAGGAAGGGCAGCTTTGCCATCTACCTCGAACCCTGGCACGCTGACGTATTTGATTTCCTTGATCTCAAAAAGAACCACGGCAAGGACGAGATGCGCGCCCGCGACCTCTTCTACGCCATGTGGATTCCTGATCTCTTCATGAAGCGCGTTGAAGGAAATGAAATGTGGTCACTCTTCTGTCCGAATGAAGCTCCCGGATTGGCCGACTGCTATGGAGAAGAGTTTGAACGCCTTTACGAAAAATATGAAAAGGAACGCCGTTTCCGCAAACAGATTAAGGCACAAGACCTTTGGTTTGAAATCCTCGAATCTCAAATCGAAACAGGGACACCTTATATCCTCTACAAAGACGCGGCAAACAAGAAATCAAACCAGAAGAACCTGGGCACCATCAAGTCAAGCAATCTGTGCACAGAAATCATTGAGTACACCTCCTCGGATGAGATTGCGGTCTGTAATCTCGCCTCCATTGCGCTTCCCAAATTTGTGAACGGAGAAGGCAAGTTCGACCACCAGAAATTGTATGAGATAACAAAAGTTGCCACACGGAACCTCAACAAAGTAATCGACGTCAATTACTATCCGGTTCCCGAAGCAAAGAAATCAAACATGCGTCATCGCCCCATCGGCCTGGGGGTACAAGGTCTTGCGGATGTATTCATTGCCCTTCGCATGCCTTTCGACTCCGAAGAAGCAAGGGGTTTGAACCGCGACATTTTTGAAACAATCTATTTTGGCGCGATGGAAGCGTCCATGGAGTTGTCGAAAGAGCTTGGGCCGTATGAGACTTTCAAAGGTTCACCTGCATCAAAAGGAATATTCCAGTTTGATATGTGGGGAGTCACCCCTAATTCGGGTCGCTGGAACTGGGAACAGCTCAAGCGTGAGGTAAAGCAGCATGGCGCCCGGAATTCCCTGCTGGTTGCTCCAATGCCTACTGCGTCCACTTCTCAAATCCTGGGTAACAATGAGTGTTTCGAGCCATACACATCGAACATATATACCCGCCGCACCCTTTCCGGCGAATTCATTGTGGTCAACAAGCACCTGATGAAGGATCTCATGAGTGCCGGGCTCTGGAGTGATGGCATGCGCCAGAAACTAATTGGCGCCAATGGATCAATCCAGTCGATTCCTGAAATTCCCCAGAACATCAAGGACATCTATAAGACGGTTTGGGAAATCTCACAAAAGGCAATTATAGACATGTCTGCCGACCGCGGCGCATACATCTGCCAGTCGCAAAGTCTGAATATTCACATCACGAATCCAAACTTTGGCAAGCTTACCTCCATGCATTTCTACGCCTGGAAAAAAGGCCTAAAGACGGGAATGTATTATCTGCGCTCCACTGCAGCTGCCGATGCAATCAAGTTCACACTTGACAAGTCAGCGATGCAGCAACCGGCTGCAGAAGCCATGGGACCTGCCATCCTCGAGCCTGCCCTGGCCCAGGTCATAGTTGCTCCGGTGTTGCTGGAAGCCCAGCAAGCCATACAATACGAGTCACAGCCATCCCTCGCTGATTATGATCAGAAGCGTGCCGACATGGCCTGCTCCCTGGACAACCCGGATGCCTGTGAGGCTTGCGGCAGTTGATCATGTGTATCTCAAAAAAAGCCCCAGAGGAATCTGGGGCTTTTTACTTTTCTGACGTCGTGCAATCTTATCGGCCCACCTTGGATTTCTTCTTCGTCGGACTCCTGCCATAGGTATTCTTCACTTTGGCGTTGGAGGTCTTCTGTTTGGGATTGTGACTTGCCTCTTTGACTGCGGCATCTTTGCCAAGTCCCTTGTCCCATCCAAATACAAAGTTTAATCCGACACGCACCGTAAGGAGCTGAGCGCTGTTCAGGTAGGAATCCAGGTTCTGGGAAGTGACGAGGGATGCAGGCGCACCAAGCAGGTTGTCGCCTACGATGTACAATTGAACCGGAGCCACATTGAAGGACAACCCCAATCCAATGTTGTTGTAAGAACGGTTAGAGACCGTGTAAGTCAGTGAGGTCGACACCCATTTTCCAAAATTTTTGTTTACAGCCGCCGTGATTCCCGAAGAGGTGCGCCCACGGAATTTCTCCGTGAAGAAAAGCATCCCGGCACTAAGGTTGGGAATAATCATATAGGTTCCATTGATGTATAGTTTCCCCGGGAGCATTGTGGTATAAGAACCATTTGCAGATTCCTTCATCTGAAACTTATTCTTGATTGAATCCAACTCGGCGCTGAGATAAGTAGAGTTCTTGTTCAGGAGTTTGTTCATATCAAATCCGGAGAAGGTGTACTTGGCCGTTGCAGGATCCAAGGTGTATTGATAGGTATTGTTGGTCCATTTGATGTAACCGATGTCTGTGAGGCTGACACCCACAGTAAGCTTTTCCATGACTTTGTAGGTCGCTCCGAGATCAACACCCCATCCGCTGTTCTTGAAATAATCGCCCAGATGATCGGCTACGTTATACCCCGATCTCCCCAGATTATTTATCCCGGAGGTACGGACATTGGCCGAGCCTGTGGCGGTAATCTGGTAGGTATCTCCCACCTGCACTACGAGTGAGGATGACTCTGTGGTGACATTGTTAATTCCATTGAGGTACTTCAGCCGGCCGCCAATAGTAAGCTTGGAGCTTGCCTGGTAGGCAAGTCCCAGATTTGTTTGAATGAAGGTGACGGCCTCTTCCTGCGGAGCCGTGTTTGAGAAGGTTCCCACAATCGGGGCTGTGCCGTCCACCAACAGGGAGACAAGGCCCCGGGGTATCATGGAACGGCTGTATGCCTTTGCCGTTGAACTTACCGTCAGATACAATTTCGGGTTAAGTCTCACGCCTACCCTAAGCAAATCGGTCTGAGCCGCCACCGTCACATAATTATTTTCAGCAAGGCTCTGGGTCCACTTGGAAAGATTGGCAGACACCACACCATTGCTCTTTGTAACGATATTATTGAAGTTGAATCCATTGTTGGAGTAAATGGCACCTACTGAAGAAATGATCGGCAACCCTACGGTGAGCCTGTATCGCGGCATGATTGCTGGATTGGCATCAACCACCTGGGGCAGACTGTTCATAAAATACAGGGTACTCTCCGTCTGGGCAAAGGCATTACTTCCAAGGAGGCAGGCACAAAAAAGCAAACAATAGCCCAGTTTCTTCATTTTGCTTTTATAGACAATTTGGCCAATAAGCCCACGTTGATCTTCAGCTTGTATGCTGTCTTGAACTTTACATTCAACAATGTCCCGTTTGCGTCTTTGGTGGTGTTGAGTTTTGATCGCACCAGGATATAAGTCGAGGTGAATAATTTGTTTAGCTTATCCGCTGCGAGATCAAGTTTAAGATCTGAAGTTCCTGCTGTTTGTAAATCACCAGCCGCCGTTACTGTGCTGGCCTTGACGATATAGGTCTGGTTGCTGGTAAATACTGAATCCAACACTACATAATTCTTGTCCATGAGGTAGAGCTGGATATTGGCATCCAGTGGCAATTCATTTGTCGTTTTGATTTTGAGTGAAGCGCTCACGACTGAAGACTGGTCGATACTGCCAAGGTCTATATGGAGAGTATCCGTCAGGGATATCCCTGACGCCTGGCCGTACAAAGGCACTTCCGCCGCAAGCGTGACTTTCAGTTTGCTGGTATCGGCAAGGAAGTTATTGCCCGCGGCCAGCCCTTTGTTGATCCTGGCGGTGGCAGAATAAGCCAATTGTGTCGGGGAAAAATTAATGACAGCAGCCGCATTGGTAACGCTCACATTGGTTGTGGCCGAGGTACCAAAAGTCGTAGGATAATTCAAGGTGACCGGGCTGGTCGGGTTGATTTGAAATGGGAGGGTTGCGCCGGTTTTGCGGGCTTCCAATTTTGAAAAGTTGACTTCGCAGGGCACGCCATAGTCATCGCGAACCGACAACTTCACTATCGGTTGTACAAAAGAAATCTTTGATTTATTTAATGAAGAACTGAAAACTGTTATGTCGATGGTCTGGGGCGGGAGGGTAGCGGTTTGATCACCCAGGAAGCCTTTAATATAAGTGAAGTTCATACCATTAAATGACAACTGAATATTTACCTTGGTTCCCGAGGGAACAAAAACGGAGTTGGTGTGCTTTTTCAGTGTGAGATCAAGTTTAATAGCAAACTTGTTTTTGTCCATCTTAAAAATATAGTTCTGCAATGGCTTGGAGCCTGTTCCAACACCTGCCGTGAATGTGAGGGGCACCTGTGTTGTCTTGTCTACAACATCGGTCATGGTCACCGTTACCTCAAAAGGAAGCCCGTTTGCCGGTGTAGTCTGTTGTGAAAGGCTGATGTTGTAGCCTACTGTTCCGGCTTTGGCTAACATCTCACTCAATTGCTCTGGTGAAAGGTTCAGGTCAACGTTTTGATTTGAACTTGCAATGGTGACATCTGCCGGAAGAGGCGGCTGTGTCGCTGGGACCAGGTTCAAATCAAAACCGAAATTGGTTGAGCTATTGGGTAATTTGAACAGGCTGTT